>DASWZM010000127.1:0-3134 GCA_036404455.1 Occallatibacter sp.
GTACGTGAACGCTTGGCTGTACGGAGGCAAGGTAAACCAACCGGGAAGAACGCCGAGCGGCGGCCCTCTGCCCCACGTGATGGACGTTTGGAGAGCCGGGGCGCCGCGAATCGATATACTCTCGCCCGACGCTTACAACGACTTCGCGGAGTTCTGCGCAAAGTACACCAGGAACGGGAACCCGCTGTTCATACCCGAGACGAACGGCGCGCAGGAAGGCGCCGCCCGAGCGCTCTACGCCTTCGGGCGCCACCACGCCATCGGCTCCTCAGTATTCTTGATCGAAAGCAATCCGGGGCGGGATCCCACGAACGAGCTGGGCAGGGTCTATAAGTCCATTTCGCAACTCATGCCCTTGATCGCGGACCACCAGGGCAAAGGCACGGTGACGGGAGTGCTGCTGGACGAAGGCCAGGTTGAGAAGGTGCCGTTGGGCGACTATACGATGACGGTTGCGTTCGGCGCCCCGCCCCTGCGCACATGGAGCTCGCCCCCGCCCCCGCCTCCGTCCGCTATGCCGCACGCGGGAGCGCTCTTCGTTTTGACTGCGCCCGACGAATTCTACGTCAGCGCCAGCGGCGCCATGACCATTACGTTCACTCCGAACACGCCGGGGCCTCCGATCGTCGGAGTCGGCGCCATCGACGCGGGCAGTCTTGTGGATGGCCGCTGGGTGCAAGGGCGGCGCTTGGATCACCGCGTAACTACCAACAACGACATGGGCGCCTTGCGGCTGGTGCCCGCCGTCTACGCTCGCATCGAGCACCCTGTTTTGCGCGTCAAGCTTTACCGCTACCAATGAAGACCCAGGTATACTGAACAGGACTCTGGACTCCGGAATTAAGATTCCGGTCTCCAAAGACAGCTTGCGGAAAAATGCGGAGGAGGTAACCATGAAGAGAGTTATCGTGAGCCAAATACCGTTCTGGTGCGGGTAAGATCGATAGGGATGGAACGGAGTCGAGAAAAGGAGACGGTCTCATGAATGCGAACGAATCAAACCAGGGCGGATGGTCCCGGCGCGCGGCGGTGGCCGCCGGGCTGGCGCCGCTGGTGGTGGCGCGCCATGTGTTGGGAGGCGCTGGCTACCAGGCCCCCAGCGATAAACTCAGGATCGCCTGCGTGGGCGTCGGCGGGGTGGGCCAGGACTATCTGACCGGCTGCAAGGAGGAGGAGGTCGTCGCTCTTTGCGATCTCGATCGCGAACTCTGCGCGCCGGTGTTCCAGCTCTATCCCAGGGCCAGGGTCTACCAAGACTTCCGGCAGATGTTCGACAAGGAGGAGAAGAACTTCGACGCTCTGATCGTGGCCACGCCGGACCACTGGCATTCGCACCTGGTGCTGGCGGGGCTGGCGATGAACAAGCACATTTACTGCGCCAAGCCGATCACGCGCACGATCGCCGAGGCGCGGAGGGTCAAGGCAGCGGTGTTGGCCTCCAAGGTCACCACCAAGGCGAGCCTTCAGGATTCGCGCACGTCTCCCGCCCGGGCCAGCACGGAGTTGCTGTTGACGGGGGCCATCGGGCCGATACGGGAAGTGCACTTCTGGACCGGCACGCACAGCCCCAGCGGGTTGGCCAGACCGGCGGAGGCACAGGCGCCGCCGGCGGGGATGAACTGGGACCAGTGGTGCGGCCCCTCTCCCTTGCGGCCGTACCATAAGACTTATCATTACGGCAACTGGCGCCCGTGGTGGGATTTCGGCACCGGCAACCTGGGCGACGTGGCTTGCCACGCGCTGCACGTGTTTCATGAGGAACTGGAGATGGGGGCGCCGGACTGGGTGGCGGCCGACGCTTGCCAGGCTTTCTCCCTGGCGGGGGTGGTCGAGAACAGCGAGTGCGCGAGCATTTGTAACTACGTGCAGTGGCACTTTCCGGCGCGCGGGAAACACCCGGAGATGATGGCGTACTTCTACGATGGGGGCCTGCAGCCGCCGCGGCCGTTGAGCATGCCGGCCAGGATGGGGATGCCGGGCAGGGGCATGATGTTCGTGGGCGATAACGGCGTACAGGTTTCCGCGTTCTATGGGGGCAGTCCATCGCTGCCGGACCACACGGGGCCCCGGACGGGCCAACGGTTTCAAGGTCTGCCCGGCGGCTGGCTTCTGCCGGAGAGCCGATTCAAGGACTTCCCGCAGCCGGAACCGTACTTACCGCGGTGCGAGAGGGGGGATCATTACGCCGAGTGGATACGGGCATGCAAAGCCGGCAAGAAGTCGATCACGCCTGTCGAGTTCGCCTGCGACCTCACGGAATTCGCCCTGCTCGGGACCGCGACGCTGCGCCGGTACAGCACGCCCGGGGCGCGCGGAACAACGGGTTGGGGGCATAATGGCCGATCGGACTCCGCGGACGTGTGGAGCACGACCGGGGGCGCGCACCCCGGAGTCTGGGCACCCGGCGGTGCGGATGCACCTCGCTACTGGCGAAGTTCCAAAGTCCTCCTTTGGGACTCGAAGGCGATGAGATTCACCGACGACGAGGTGGCCAACGGCCTGGTTGACACGCCCTACCGCAAGGAGTGGGACTACAAGGTTTAACCAGTTTACCGGCACGCAGCTTAAAGCTACAATACGTGCAGCACCTGCCGAAGTGCCAAGGGTTCCGGCAGGGTCTTGCCTGCGCGTCGTTTTCGGGCAGGAACCGCGTTGAGAATCGGAAAGGAGCAGTCTCATGCAAAGAAGGTGCTTCCTGAGGTCGCTCGCCGCAGCTCCGGCTGCCGGTCTGATTCACGTCCCTCTCGTATTGCCCTGGGAGGCTGCCGCGCAGCAACGGGGTGGGATGGCTCCGGCCGAACCCTTCAAGCCCAGCGAAGGGGCCAACCATCCGATCGGCGAAGGGAAGGGGATCTACCCAGGCAGGGTGGTGTGGGTACGCGACGCGACCTCGACCAGTTGGGACGGCGTGACGGGGCACTGGTGGGATGACGCGTACACCAACCAAAAAGTGGTCCGCGGCATGACTTCCCAGCTTCTCCGGAGCCTGGCCGGAAGGAATAACGAAACGCAGGCATGGGATGCGCTGTTCCGGAGTTTCAATAGCGCTCACAAGCCGGGGAGTTCAGGATATCGTCCAGGGGAGACAATCGCGATCAAAATCAACAGCAACCAGGACCGGTCCCCGGAGTGGG
>DASWZM010000128.1:0-2236 GCA_036404455.1 Occallatibacter sp.
GAACTTGGGATCGCCGCACGTACAAAAACACTATTGCTCTAGTGGCAGCACATTGTCAACTAGGAGAAAAGCGTGGTAGAGCCTACCCACATCGTATCCCCCTGGTGGCATTGAAGTGCATGAGTGCAAAACGGTGTCGGGAGCTGGAGGTTTGCGTATGGGATCGGTGAGAAAGCCCGCAGCCGCCGTCGGGGTGGTGGGAAAGTGGAAATCCCGCGCCTTTTCTGTAGGCGGGATTTCCACTTTTCCACCACCCGCCTTTCTCCTCCACCGCGCCGTACGATGGCGCCTGCATGTCGGTCCCTTACTTCGTCTTGGTGCGTGAAATGCGCGACGCCTACAATCATCGTTTGCGTCTGGTGCAGTCGGCTCGGCAACGAGGTATCAAGCCTACCGCCCGCTGGTTTCAGACCACCGTCCCCACCGTGCGCAAGTAGCTGCGCCGCTATCAGCAGCACGGACCGCGCGGTCTGATCGAACTTTCCCGCGCTCCCCATCACCAGCCCGGCAAAACTCCCGCCGCCATCGAAGAACAGGTCGTCACTTTGCGCCAGCAGCTGTTTACCTTCGGCGCCCGCCGTCTCATCCGCGAGTTCGATCTCCCGCTCAGCCATCGCGCCCTGGAACGCATCTGGCGCCAGCACGGCCTGCTCAAAAAACGCCCGCGCAAGTATCAGCGCAAACAAGACCTCGCCCACATCAAGGCCACCTGGCGCGTCTTTCAGCAGATCTCCGCCGACACCAAAGATCTTGACGACATCCCCCGCTACTGGCCCCAGGCCCAAGCCTTCGATCTGCCCGTCGTCGAGTACACGGCGCGCGAAGTGCGCAGCGGACTGCTGTTCTGGGCCTTTGCCCAGCGCCGCTCCGCCGCTGCCAGCTCCGTCTTCGCCGCCCGCATTCAGCAGCACCTCGATCGCTGTGGCATCTCGCTGCGCGATCTGGTATGGCAAACCGACAACGGTTCCGAGTTCATCGGTGGCCATGATCGCCGCGGCCATCCCACCGGATTCCCCACCGCTTTAGGCGACAGTCAGCACGTCCGCATTCCCCCCGCCGCTCACACCTTCCAGAGCGATGTCGAAACCGTTCACCGCCTCGTCGAGGATGAGTTCTTCGATCTGGAATCGTTCTCTGGGCGTGGAGACTTTCTCGCCAAAGCCTTTACCTATCAGCTCTACTTCAACCTCGTCCGTCCCAACTCTCACAAACAAAACCTCAGCCCCTGGCAGATCGTCGAGCAACTCCAACCGCGCTGGCCTCTCCAACTCTGCTTGCTCCCACCTGTCTTCTTGGATTATTACTTGAACGATTCAGGGGGATACGATGTCCCTAGGCACCCCTATATATGTCGACTCCTTCGGCCAGGAGCCGCGGAAAGGGAAAGCGCCATGCCTCCGACAGTTCGACGCCGCGCCACCATAATCGCGCTGGCGGGCTCGTGTGGGGGCGGGCGCCCTCGCCTCGCCCGTCCAAGCCGAGCGCACCGGGGCCCCCCTCAAGCCCGGTGTTGGCTTGACGGGGTGGAGCAGCTCGGCAGCCGCTGGCGGTCACAGCAACCGAACTGGTCGACTTTGACCTCCGGGCAGGGAGAATCAGGAGAGTAAAAAGTGGGACAGGCTAGCCATTCGGATAAGGGCGGATCGCCGGATAAGCCTCCGATTCAATCGCGAAGGCACCCTGGTGGAATCCAGCCCCGACAGGGGCCACCCAGCTTAGCCCAGCGCCGGGGCCCCCAGCACGCCCGGCTTTGGCGTGAATACAGCCCCGGAGGGGCGAACGGACTTAGCCCAGCGCTTCAGTGTGTGCGTGAGAACTGGGGTTTTGGCAATCCGGCGGAACGAAGAGCTCGAGAATACAGCCCCGGAGGGGCGAACTAACTTAGCCCAGCGCTTCAGCGCTGGGAAAAGTGGGAAGAATGACCTAAGTCCCGGAGGGACGACCCAGTTCTCACGCACACTCTTAGGGGCTGTGCGCCGAAAACCGAGTTTTTCAGCAATCTGTTTAGGCGTTTGGATCTGGGCCCTTGAGTTTCACCACAGGCTGCTAGCAGAGGAACCGCCAAGTGGTGCTATCAGCCCGTGTGTCGATCAAGAAATCAAGAGCGTAAGCTCCGAAACAGCACCGCAATCCCACAAATTACTCTCCAGATTCCCCCAAAGAATCAAGGCACCCAACTGGGTACCGGGTACTGGTTACTGGATACTAACCACTATCCACTGCTGCTCTTCCCCAT
>DASWZM010000129.1:0-2141 GCA_036404455.1 Occallatibacter sp.
CGCCTGGCCAAGCGCCACGACTCGCTGAGCCTGCGCGCCCTGCGCCAACGCGGGCTTACGCCCATGAACATCCTGTCGGCGGAGCTGCCGTTGGAGGCGTAAACAAGAGGGCCTATGGCTACCGCTGGCCGCCCGCGCGAATCCGGTCGAGCTTCTCGAATAAATCGGCGATGCGGACCAGGATGGGCGTTCCTGGCACGGTGAGTTCGCCGCCGGGAACCCGCTCCAGCCCGTTGGCCGCGCCGCGATAGGCGACCCGCGCATAGGGATCGATCACCCACACGTGCTCGATTCCGAACTGGAGATAATCGGCGGCCTTCTTCGCCGCGCGGCGCATGGTGTCTTCGGGCGACATAATCTCAATGGCAATAAGCGGCGGCCGGGTCAGGATGTCCTCGGCCGGAGCGCCGAGGCGCAGCACGCACACATCCGGAATGAGGAACTTGCGGGCCGCGATCTGGACGCGTTGCTCGGTGAGACCAAAGACTCCCCAGGTTTCCATATTGACGGTAAAGATTGTGCCCAAAATGATTTGCAGGAAGGAATGCTCAAACTCGCCCAAATTGCGCTCCACGACCACGCCATCGTCATACTCGCAGTCGGGCTCGTAGCCGGTGGAGAGATACTCTTCCACGGAGATCAATCGGCTGCCAAGGGGCTGCTCGCTGATGGGCTGCGTCGCCATAGCAATAGTATCCACTCCTCCGCGCACCGCCGCAATCAGGAATCCACGGTGGGCAGCCGGTCCGGGTTGGGTCCGGCCGCCCACTGTCTTACTGGTGGCGGATGAAGGTCCCGCTCTGCAACTCGCTCACCGCCTGGCGAAGCTCCGCCTGCGTATTCATCACGATCGGTCCGTACCAGGCTACCGGCTCTTCCAGCGGCTTGCCGGAGACCAGCAGGAACCGGATGCCCTCGGGACCGGCCTGCACCACGATCTCGTCGCCGCGGTCAAACAGGACCAGGGAGTGGTTTTTGGCGTCGTAGACCGCCGGGGCGTTGGGGTCTACGCCCGACTCGGTGAGCACGGCCTGGGGAGCCGAGGCATCGCGGAACGTCCCCGCGCCCGCAAACACGTACGCAAAGGCGTTACGCGTGGTCTCCACCTTGATCCGCTTCCGCTTGCCCGGCGGAACGGAGATGTCCACGTAATGGGGATCCGCGGCTACGCCCTCCACCGGACCCTTTTGGCCCCAGAACTCCCCGACGATGATGCGCGCCCGGGTCCCGTCGTCCTCGGTCACCTCGGGAATGGCGCTGGCCGGAATGTCCTGGTAGCGCGGGTCGGTCATCTTCAACGCAGCGGGCAGGTTGGCCCACAACTGGAATCCGTGCATGCGGCCCTGGGCGTCGCCTTTGGGCATTTCCTGGTGCAGAATGCCGCTTCCGGCGGTCATCCATTGCACGTCGCCGGCGGTCATGCGGCCTTTGTTGCCCAGGCTGTCTCCATGCGCAACCTCGCCGGCCAGCACGTAGGTGATGGTCTCGATTCCGCGGTGGGGATGCCACGGAAAGCCGGCCAGATAATCCGCCGGATTGTCGCTGCGGAAGTCGTCCAGCAACAGGAACGGATCGAACTCTGTGGTCTTGCCAAAGCCGAAGGCGCGCTGCAACTTCACGCCAGCGCCTTCGATGGTGGGCTTGGTTTCAAATATCTGTCGAACGGGACGAAGCGACACGGTTGACCTCCTGTGCCGTACAACAATTGGATGCGGAAGGACGGGATTCGGCGCAACCGGCCTTGGAGCGGCCTTCGGTCCATGCGCCAGGCGCGGCTGCGATGAGTCAGCTCTCTTTGCGATAAAGCAGATCTCGGATCGCTTTCCTGCGGGCCTCGTTCGCTTCCTTTGCAGCCCTGCGCTCCACTGCGTCCATGGGGCGCGGTGCGGTGGGCTCCGCCGATTCGGGTTCGCTGCATGCCGGGCAGCGGTTGGCAAAGCCGGGCTTGCCGGGCCTCAGTTCGAACTCCTCCGAGCAGACAACACAGACCTTGATGGGAAGCGCCATTGGCATACATTTTAGTGGATACCGATCCGTCCGAGATGAGGCAGCGAGTGAAAACAGCATCTGGCGGACCACATGGAGAGACGCCCCCATGAGCACAAAGGTCATCTGATCCGGTAAGGTCAGAAACGAAAGAG
>DASWZM010000130.1:0-8905 GCA_036404455.1 Occallatibacter sp.
CCCGCCACAAGTCCTCCGCCACAACCAGCGATTTTGCCGCCGATCGCGCCCAGCCGCTCAGGCTCACTCCGTCCGAACTGTCTACCGTGGTGGCGCCCATCGAGGGCCGCAGGATCCTGGCGGCTCATGTCTCAGTTCCCATGGTCCAGGACATCACCGTCACCAACAAGATCAGCCAGAACCTTCACGCCGAGTTGCTTTTACGCCTCTTGGGCAAGGTCCACGGCACCGACGGCAGTTTTGCCCAGGGCACGCGCGTAGTCCGCCAGTTTCTCGTCGATGCGGGCGTCGACGACGCCGACTTTTTCCTCTACGACGGCTCCGGCATGAGCCCCGACGACCGCATCGCTCCCCGCGCTTACACCCAACTGCTAGCCTTCGCCGCACGCCAGCCATGGGGCGCAGCCTGGCGTGACACCCTCCCGGTCGCCGGAGCCGACGGCACCCTCGCCAACCGATTCAAGGACTCACCTCTCACGGGCCATCTGTGGGCCAAAACCGGCACGCTCAACGAGGTGAATGCACTCTCCGGCTATCTGACTGCGGCCAGCGGCAAGACGCTGGCGTTTTCCATTCTCGTCAACGGTCACCGTCCGGGCAGCGAAGCCGAAATCCAGGCCATCGACCGCATTGCCGAAGCCATCGCTTCTGCGGAGTAACCCTGTATCATCGGAGCCAGATGCGCACTCATTTCATTGCGGCTTACCTTGTTCTGTCAACTTGTGCGACTGGCCTTGCATGGGCGCTCACCGGCTGCCGTTCTTTGCCCGCTTCCAAGCCCGAAGCGTTGTGGACCGCGGAGGAGGGGAGGGGGGCGCATGTCTATGGTCAGAAATGCGCCAGGTGCCACCACCCCACCACCACGCATCCTCTTAACGGTCCAGGCTTGCAGGCGCTCACCAAAGTCAAGGCCATGCCTTCGGGCGCGCCGCCCACCGATGAGCGGCTCACCCAGGTCATTCTCTACGGTCGCAACATGATGCCCGCCACGCAACTCACCAGCGGCCAGTTGAGCGATCTGCTGGCCTATCTGCACACCCTATGACGAACGGCGCCGGGAGCAACGAAGACAGAAAGGACCAGGCCCAACCGCCGGGCCGGAAATTTTTCTCCCTTCCCGGTCTGGCAGCCATCAGCCTTTACCTCCTGGTGCTGGCCGGGGTCATCATCCTGGGCGTGGTGGGGGTGGGAGGTGGGGGTCGGCACTATCCGCCGCTGTTTCTCCTTTTCGCCCCCGCCTTCATCGCTTCCAGCGCCGGATTGCTCCTGTTTTTGCGCTGGGCCTGGGCGCTCGCCCTGGCCGCGGTCCTCATGCTGGTGATCTACAACCTGTGGATCTTCTCCAGCCTCCACCAGGGGCCTGCCCTCGTTCAGGGGCTGCTGAACCTGGTCTTCTTTCTCTATCTGGTGCGGCCCGAAGTGCGTGAGCGGCTAAGGTAGTCCGATCGAAGATTTCGTGTTCGCTTTCGTCGCAGAATGATAATCTCTGCGCATGCTGCGGAGGACCTTCAACTCCTTTCTTTGCCTTGCACTATGTCTGGCGGCAATTGCCCCAACCCAGGCCGCCGACGCCCCCATCAAGCGCCCCATCACCCTCGACGACTTGGCGCGGATCGAGCGCGTGGGTGCTCCTGTCGTCTCGCCCGATGGTGACTGGGTGGTCTACACCGTCAGCCAGGCCGACACCAAGGAAGACAAGAGCCTGAGCAACCTGTGGATGGTGAAGTGGGATGGCTCGGCGCGCATCCAGCTCACGTTTGGCAAAGAAGGCGCTTCTGCGCCCCGCTTCAGCCCCGACGGGCGCTATATCAGCTTCCTGTCCTCGCGGCCTGGACCGGCCAAGGGCGCGCAGGTGTGGGTCCTCGACCGGCGCGGCGGCGAGGCCGAGCAGTTGACCGGCGTCACCGACCAGGAGATTGCGGGCTACCTCTGGTCGCCGGACGCCAAAAAACTGTTGCTCACCCTCCATCCCAAGGTCGAACCCGACCCCGAGGAAGGCAAGCCGCCCGTCCCGCCCAAGCCCGTTGTGATTGATCGATACCACTTCAAGCAGGACATTCAGGGATACCTTCGGGATGACGCCTGGAATGCGCTCTACCTCTACGACCTGACCACAAAAAAGGCCGAAAAGCTGACCACGGCGAAGAACGTGCAGGAGGAAGACGCACTCTGGTCGCCGGACGGCGCATGGATCGCGTTTGTCAGCAACCAGGACCCCGATCCTGACCGCACCAACAACACCGACATCTTTGTCGTCGCGGCCAAGCCCGGCTCGGCGGCGCGCAAGCTCACCACCTGGCCCGGCCCCGACGGCGGCCACCTTGCCTGGGCGCCCGACTCCAAATCCATCGCTTATACTCAAGGCGCAAAACTGGAGCTTTTGGAATACTCGCAGGCTCGCCCCGCGGTAGTTACGCTCGAGGGCAAGGTAAGTTATCCCGCTGCCAAGTTGGACCGCAGTGTCCGCGAACCGATTTACTCGCCGGATGGACATCTGAGTTATCTCGTGGTGGATGATCGCAACCAATACCCGGCTGAAGTGGAGTTAGCCGGCAACGGAGACAAGCGCCTGCAGCCGCAGCAGGGCGCAGTGACGGCATGGGATGAAGCGGCAGGCCACACGGCGGTGCTTTATACCAACGACAATGAACCTGGGGAAATCCATGCCCTTGAAAACGGCGCGCTGCGCAAGCTCACTACGCACAACGACGCGTTGATGGCGGAACTGAATCTCGTGCCGACCGAGGATGTTGAGTTCAAGAGCAAGGACGGCACGGATGTACACGGACTACTGACGCGGCCAGCAGACTTCAAAGCAGGCACGCCGGCGCCGATGATTCTCTTCATCCACGGCGGCCCCAACGGCCAGGATGAGCATAGCTTCGATTTTCTGCGTCAATGGGTGGCCACGAAGGGTTATGCGGAACTCAATGTGAACTATCGCGGCAGCTCGGGCCGAGGTCAGGACTATTCGAAAGCCATTGCTGCCGACTGGGGCGACAAGGAAGTGCACGACCTGCTGGCCGGTGTGGACAAGGCGGTCGCAATGGGCGTGGCCGACCCCAACCGCCTGGCAGTTACCGGCTGGAGTTATGGCGGCATCCTGACCGATTACACCGTTGCCAGCGACGGGCGCTTCAAGGCTGCCATCAGTGGTGCGGGGGTCGCTTCGCCCATGTCGTTCTATGGCGTGGACCAATACATCCTTCAATATGACAACGAGCTCGGCCCGCCATGGAAGAACCTTCAACTCTATATCAAGATGAGTTATCCCTTCCTCGAGATCGACAAGCGTATCCATACGCCCATGCTCTTCATGGGCGGGACCTCGGACATGAATGTTCCCCTGCTTGGCGGCGAGCAGATGTATGAGGCGCTGCGCTCGCCGGGCAGACCCACGGAGTTGGTCGTCTACCTCGGCCAGTTCCACGGCTTCACCCGCCCCAGTTATATCCGCGACCGCTACGAGCGCTGGCTGGCGTGGTGGGATAAGTATCTCAAGCCCGCGCCGGCTCCAGCGCCTGCGCCCGCGCCGGAGACCAAGAAATAACTCCGCACGGATGCTACTGGCACAGGCTCTTCAGCTTCTCGAAAGGTCTGGGCTTGAACGGCGGATAGGGCGGTGGCGTGAATCCAGGAACTCGTCGGGGAGGATGCCGCTACAATAAAGGCGTGATGGAACTGGTACAGATTGCTCCGGCGCGCAACGCTCCGGTCCCCAAACCCGAGTGGCTCAAGGCGCGCGCTCCCATGGGCGAGAACTACCACGACCTCAAGCGCCTGGCACGCTCGCTCAATCTGCACACCGTCTGCGAAAGCGCGCACTGCCCCAACATCGGCGAGTGTTGGCACCACAAGACCGCCACCTTCATGATGCTGGGCAACCTGTGTACGCGCCGCTGCGGATTCTGCGCCGTCCCCAAGGGCCGCCCCGAGCCCATCGACTACGACGAACCCCGCCGCGTGGCTGAAGCCGTGGCCGCCCTCGGTCTCCAGCACGCCGTCATCACCAGCGTTAACCGCGACGACGATCTGGCCGGCGGCGCGCGCGCTTTCGCCATGGTGATCGAGGAAATTCGCCGTCAGGCCCCAGGCTGCCGTGTCGAGGTGCTCATCCCCGATTTCCAGGGTAACCCTGAAGCTATCCGCACCGTCGTCGAAGCCCGCCCCGAAGTCCTCAACCACAACACCGAGTCGGTCCCGCGTCTCTACCGCGTCGTCCGCTCCGGAGCCCGCTACGAGCGCACCCTCGAACTGCTGCGCTACTCCAAAGAGTTGCGGCCCGCGGGGCTTACCAAGTCCGGGGTGATGGTGGGCCTGGGCGAGGAGACGGCCGAGTTGCTCCAGGTCTTCCGCGACCTCGCAGCCATCCACTGCGACATCCTCACCATCGGCCAATATCTGCGTCCCTCGCGCGACCACCTGCCCATGGCCCGCCTCTACACACCGCGCGAGTTTGCGGAGCTCAAGACGGAGGCGCTGAAGATGGGCTTCCGTCACGTCGAGTCCGGCCCGTTGGTCCGCTCCAGCTACCACGCCCATGAGCAGGCAGCCTCGACGGGCTGTTCGGTTTTGGTATAGGGATTCCGGCTAGCGCCAGCTCCGGCGATTTCGTCCAGTGCATTTGGCCGTTACCCGCCAGCGATTCCGTTAATATATTGTTTTGGATGTAACGAGGACGAACACAATGGCAGTCTCAGTCATGGCCGGAATTCCGGCGCTCAAAGAACTTTCCGGCGACCTCAAGCGGCGCATGGATCAGGCTGTAGCTACATTCCAGGCCAACCTCGCCTCCACGCGCACCGGCCGGGCCAGCGTGCACATGCTCGACCAGGTAAAAGTGGACTACTACGGCACGCACACCCCCATCAGCCAACTGGCTCAAATCTCCACCCCCGAGGCGCAATTGATCCTCATCTCGCCCTGGGACCCAAGCATCGTCAAGGAGATTGAGAAGGCCCTGCGCATCGCCGATCTGGGCCTCAATCCTCAGACCGACGGCAAGCTCATCCGGGTGCCCGTTCCGCCCATGACCGAAGAGCGGCGGCGCGACGTGGTCAAGCATCTCAATCGAGTTCTTGAAGAGCATCGCACCGCCATCCGCAACGTCCGCCGCGACGGCAACGACATCTTGAAGAAACTGGCCAAAGACAAGAAGATCAGCGAGGACGAGGAGGAGCGGGCTCTCGAAGAAGTCCAGAAGATGACCGACGAAGAGATCCGCCGCATGGAAGAACTCTCGCGCAAGAAGGAAGCCGAGGTCATGCAGGTCTGAACTCGACTACATTTCAGGAGAATCGGGCCTGTCCGCATTCTGGGTGAACAGGCCCGAAGTTATTTTGCGCGGAGGGGACGCGCGGTGAGGGAGCCTGCATCTCCTCAGGGATAGATCCGATGCAGGGTCCTCGCGAAAGGGATCGTTTCGCGCAGGTGGTCAAGTCCGCAGATCCACGCCACCGCGCGCTCAATGCCCATCCCGAAGCCGGCGTGCGGCACGCTGCCGTAACGGCGCAGGTCCAGGTACCACTCGAAGGCTTCCCGCGGCAGCTTGTGGTGTTCGATACGCGACTTCAAAAGCTCATAGCTTGAGACGCGCTGCGAACCGCCGATGATTTCCCCATAGCCTTCTGGCGCCAGCACGTCGACGCACAGGGCCAGGCGCGCGTCGGCCGGGTCAGGCTCCATATAGAAAGCCTTCACGTCGGCGGGGTAGCGGTGGACCATCACGGGGCGGTCGAACTGCGAGCTGAGCCAGGTTTCGTCCGGAGAGCCAAAGTCGTTCCCGTACTCGAAGGGCGCCTCAAGCTGCCCGGTCTTGTAGGCCGCGTTCAACATGGCCGCGGCATCGTCGTAGGTCAGGCGAGGAAACGGCGGCACAATCGCCTCCAGCCTGGCGCGGTCGCGGCCGATCACGGTCAGCTCGGAAGCACGATTCTTGAGCACGCTCTGCACAATGTGCGACAGGAAGTTTTCGGCCAGTTCAAGCAGCCCGTCCAGGTCGCAAAAGGCCACTTCGGGCTCAATCATCCAGAACTCTGTCAAATGTCTGCGCGTTTTGGATTTTTCCGCGCGGAAGGTGGGGCCGAAGCTGTAGACCTTGCCCAGCGCCAGCGCGGTGGATTCGATATAAAGCTGGCCGGACTGGGTCAGAAAGGCCGGGTCGCCGAAGTAGTCCACCGGGAACAGCGTCGATGTGCCCTCGCAGGCCGCCGGCGTAAGGATCGGCGGGTCGGTGCGGATGAACCCGTTCTGGTCGAAGTACTCCGCCGCCGCACGCATGATCTCGGCGCGGATGCGCAGAATGGCCGACTGGCGCGGGGAGCGCACCCACAGATGGCGATGCTCCATCAGGAAGTCGACCCCGTGCTCTTTGAGCGTAATCGGGTAGGGGTCGGACTCCGGTACGCGCTGCACGACCTCGACATTCTCAACGTCGAGTTCGAAGCCGCCCGGCGAGCGCTTGTCGGCGCGGACCCGGCCCGTCACAATGAGCGACGACTCCTGCGTCAGCCCCTTCAGCGCCTCGAAGACCTCCGCGGGTACGCCGGACTTGTGAGCCACGCCCTGAATGGTCCCCGTCCCGTCGCGAAAGATCGGAAACAGGAGCTTGCCGCTCTCGCGAAGATTGTAGAGCCACCCGCGGATAGTCACGGATTGGCCTTCGTGCTGGCCGAGAGTGGCGATGGTGGCTACGGGTGCGGCTGCAGTTGACGGTGCGATGGTTTCATCGGGCATGGAGGCTTCCTTGCCGGCCGAGAAGGATACTGACCGGCCTGACCCTCTAGGATAACGCGGGGTGGGCGGCTATTGCGGGGCAGCGAGAGCCGCGGCCAGGGCCTCGTCTACGGTGGGGTGTGTGAACCGAAAGCCCGCGCTGGTGAGCCTGGAGGGAAAAACGCGCGCGCTGGCCAGTAGGGCTTCGTCGGCCATTGCGCCCAGGGCCAGTCGAAGCGCAAACGCAGGGGCTGGGAGAATGGCCGGTCGATGAAGGGCGCGCGCCAGGACGCGAGTGAATTCGGCGTTCGAGACGGGGTGCGGGGCAGTAAGGTTGATGGGGCCTTCCAAGCCGGGAGTGTCGATGGTGAAAAGGATGGCGGCCACGGCGTCGGCGAGGCTGATCCAGCTCATCCATTGGCGCCCGGAGCCGAGCCGGCCGCCCAGGCCCAGCCGGAACATCTGGAGCAGGCGGGCGAGCGCACCGGCGCCGGGACCGAGGACGACTCCCAAACGAAGAGGTACCACGCGGATGCCGGCATCGGCGGCTGGTTGCGCGGCGGCCTCCCATTCCTGGCAGAGATCGGCAAGAAAGCCGGAGCCCGGGGCAGAGGCTTCATCGAGGAGCTCATCGCCGCGATTTCCGTAGAAGCCGGTGGCAGAGGCGACCAGGAGCACCTGGGGCGGATGGCTGAGGCTGGCGAGCGCGGTGCTCAGCGCGCGTGTGGACTGGACGCGGCTCAAGGTGATCTCGCGTCTGTAGGCGGGGGTCCAGCGGTGGGCGGCGACACTGGCGCCGGATAAATGAATGGCTGCGCCGAACCCTTCCAGGACCTCCGGATGCGCAATGGGAGGAGTGGCGGCGGGGTTCCAGGAGAACTGGCCGGAGATTGCTAAAGCAACTGACCTGAGTCGATCTGAGCTAGCATCACCCGACTGGCGGGTTTGGGTATCGACGGACGTGCTTGCTTCAAACCAGCGGTGACGTTTGGGTGGGCTGGGGCGGACCAACTGCAAAACAGGAAGGTCGCGGGCGGCCAAAGCACGCTGCAGAGCTGTGCCGAGCATTCCTGAGGCGCCGGAAATGAGGATTCTTGGTGACGGAGGGCTCATATTCACAGGATGGATTTTCATTTCCCCCTGGTGAATACGATACCGGCTATTGCGAGATTCTGATTTAGCCGCATGAGAATTATTTTTGATCTGGACAACATTCTGCTTTCAGGCGCATCCTGTTTTTGTGCATTCCGGAGGCGTTGATGGTCGAGTTGGCGGTGGTCAAAAGCGAAGAGATGCAAAAAACCCAGGTGGACCCGGAGACTGCCGAACGGTTCATTGCGGAGAAGCGGATCGGCGAGCGGATCAAGCGGCTGCGGCTCAAGAAGTCGATGGGCTTGGTCGAGCTGGGCAAGCATACAGGTCTCTCGGCGAGTTTTCTCTCGCAGTTGGAGACGGGGCGCGTCGTACCCACCCTGCGCAATCTGGCGCGGATTGCGATGGTCTTTTCCAAGGACCTCTCGTATTTCTTTGAGCCCGAACCGAACGCGCTGTTCCGGATTCACCGCCGCAAAGACCGTGTGAGGCTGCCGCAGACCGGGGTGAATTCGCCAACGTACTACTTTGAGAGCCTCGGCTACATGGTGCCGGACCGGCACATGGACCCTTATTTTGCCGAGTTTGTGCCGCTCACAAAGGACATGGAGCCCAAGGCGCACATGCACCCGGGGTTTGAGTTCCTGTATCTTCTGGACGGAGATCTGGAAATTCACCACGGAGATCAGGCATGCACGCTGGAGGCGGGCGATGCGGTGTATTTCGACGCCAGCACGCCCCACTCCTACCAGTGTGCGGGGAGGAAGCCCGCCGGGGCGATTATCGTCACCATGCACCAGCCGCCTTCGGCGATGCCGGCGCCGCTGCGTGCCGTGGTTGCGGGCGTGATGGCGCGGCCTGCTACTGGTGGGCCGTTGAGGCCGATTGGGACAGAAGGTGTGGTCAAGTAGGCAGCGTGTGGTGAACGGGGTTCATGGGTCAAGCGGAGCAGGGCAACAGCGGGCCCTTCGAGCCCCCGCCACCATTGAGCAAGAATCGCTCGGAGGGGACCGCGGTTCCGCCCCGCTTCGGACGGCAAGCATCTTAGAGCTTATCCGTAAATAGTGACAAACTTGATACGCGCTGGCAAATAGCCGGA
>DASWZM010000131.1:0-17635 GCA_036404455.1 Occallatibacter sp.
ACACGGTCACTCCGGTGGTCGGCAGATCGCTGACGGTGACAGTGGTAGCCGTCGTTGCACCCGATTCATACAGGTTGTGCGTGCCCACTCCGGTGGTGCCCACGTAGAGTTGGTAAGCCGCCGGCCCGGCTCCGGCCGTCCACGTAAAGGCCACGCTGGAACCTGACAGCACACTGCCCGGCGCGGGAGTGGTGAGCACCGGAAGCACTGGTGTGCCCGCTTCGGTGTAGGTGTAGTCGGCAGAGTTCCAGGCTCCGCCGATTTCCCACCAGAACCGAGCGTACACGGTTACCCCGTTGGTTGGGAGGTTGTTTACTGTCACAGTGGTAGCCGTCGTTGCACCCGAGTTATACAGGTTTTGCGAGCCCACTCCGGTGGTGCCCAGCCACAGTTGGTAAGACGCGGGCCCGCCCCCGGCCGTCCGCGTGAAGGCCACGCTGGAACCTGACAGCACACTGCCCGGCGCGGGAGTGGTGAGCACCGGAAGCACCGGTGTGCCCGATTCGGTGTAGGTGTAGTCGGCAGACTGCCAGAATCCATTGATCTCCGAATAGAGCCGGGCGAACACCGTTACCCCGTTGGTCGGTAGGCCGCTCACGGCCTTGGTGGTAGCCGTCGTTCCACCCGAGTTATACAGATTCGAAGAACCCACTCCGGTGGTGCCCAGATCCAGTTGGTACGACGTGACACCAACGCTCGCCGTCCAGGTGAAGGCCACGGTGGAACCTGTCAGCACACTGCCCGGTATGGGAGTTACGAGCGCCGGAGGCGCCGACGAGGGCGCTTCAGTGTAGGTGTAGTCGGCATGGTGCCAGACTCCGTTGATTTCCCAAAAGAGCCGGGCGTAAAGGGTCGCCCCGTTGGCCGGTATACCGCTCACGGTCTCAGTGGTTGCCGTCGTTCCACCCGAGTTATAAACATTCAAAGAACCCACTCCGGTGGTGCCCAGCTCCAGTTGGTACAACGTGATCCCGGCCCCGGCCGACCAGGTGAAGGTCGCGGTGGTACCTGCCAGTTCGCTGCCCGGTGCGGGAGTCGTGAGCGCCGCCGGGACGGTGGAAGCAATGGTGAAGGTTTTCGTCTTTGCGGTCTCAATGTTGCCCGCGTTATCCACGCTCCAGTATTTGACGGAATGACCGCCCAGCGCCGAGACGGTGAAGACTCCCGTATACGTGGTTGTCCCTCCGCCATCGAGTTGGTAGTACGTGGCAGCCACGCCGCTGCCGCCGGAGTCCGTGGCGGCGAGGGTCACCTGCACGGCCGAGTAATAGGTGCCGCTGACGAGATATCCGCTCAGACTTGCCGTGGTAACCGGCTTGGTCAGGTCGATGCTGACCCACTCATACGGTTCGCTGCTGAAGTTGCCCGCGTTGTCCTCTGTGAAGTAGTAGATGTAGCTTTGCTGCTGCCCAGACATGGTAAACGGGCCGGTGTAGATGGTGCACGGGCCGAGGTTTCCGGGGTAGCAGGAACCCGTATTGATCGCGTAGTAGGTCCTGTAGATGCCCGATGCATTGCTGCCGCCGGGATCGGTTGGATTCAACGTGACGACGACAGAACTGTTCCACCAGCCGCTCGCCGGAGTGGCGGGGCTGTTGGAGACGGTGATGGTGGGAGGCACCGAGTCGAAGCAGACCGGCCCGTAAGAACCGTTGGTGGTGTTGCCCTGGTTATCCCAGCCTCTGACATAGACTGTGTGGCAGCCTTGGCCGGATGCGGCTTCGCAATAGGTGCCGTTATTGTCCACACACCCGAAGGTGGAGTATGTGTACTCCGGGCCGGTGTAGAACGTGTCTCCATCGCCGCCGTGTGGCTCACTATGAGAGTCGGACGGGATGGTGTCCCAGCCCAGCGTGAATCCGGCGGGGCCGGGTGGCGTATAACCGTTGCTGGATCCGTCGGTCAGGTCCCAATCGACAATCTGGTCGGTGTTGTACCAGGTGTTGATAGTCGGGCCGCCGAAGGTGAGCGAGGGGGCGCCATCTGCTGGAATTATTTCCCAGTTGATGCCCCAGGCCAGTTGCATCATGTTGGCCGAGCCCCAGCCGGTAATCGGGTCGTAGCCGGCATAGGCGCAGTAATAGAACAGATTGTAATACGCCGTAACGTCATTGTTGCTGCAGCCGCTGAGCATGTCGTAAAAGGGGTTGTGCGGCGCGCCATCAATGGCGTTGTAATAGAGGAACGGAGCTGCGTTGCCAACCGGAGAGCAAGCCGAGGTGCCGCTTCCTCCGCACGCGTCGCCAATGTAGTCCAGGTAGGAGTTTTCCTGGGCGAAGAAGCCGGCCAATTCAGGCGCCACAATGCTGGTGCCGCCTTCGTCCCCCCATGACCCGCCGGAGACGTACCACTGACCCAGGACATCCGGGTTGGCCGTCAACGAAATGTCGGGCACCATGCGGTTCGTGTTGCCGGTTTCTACGTATTCCGAGCCGCCTTTCCACAAGTAGAAGGGAGATACGACGGAGCTTTGCCATCCGGGCGCAGCAAACAGGACGCTGACGCCGCCGGTGCTGCCGCCATGGTTACTGCCGCATGCGCCTGACCAGCTTTCGCCCTGCCAGGCGGTTTCACTGTAAAAGATCCCGTCGGTATACATGTTCAGCTGTGTGCCGCCCGCCGCAATGAAATCGGGATCGGAGGAGGGGTAATCCACCGCGGTCGCGTCCCCGCAGCCATCGCTCGCGCCGTTATCGCCAGAGGCGGCGATCAGCGTAATGCCCGTGCCCACCATGGTGTTGAAGATGGGATGCATGGTCCCGGTTGCCACCGAGCCCGAGAATCCCACGTTTTCTTCCCAGCCGTAGCTGGTTGAAACCACCTTGGCGTGGCCGTCGCTGACAATGTCGTTGAAAGCGGCCTCGTACGTGGTGTAGAGGTTGTTTGTCATTTCGTATTCATAGATGTGCGCAGTGTTTAGATAGGAGCCGTAGCTGTTGGACATTGCACCCGAATACTCGACATCCAGGGGAGCTTCACCGTCGTTACCCGGGCAAGACCCTCCACCGATGCAATACCATGTGAGGTTGTATGCCATCCCGTACTTCCCGTCGAATGTGCTAACGTCGCTGACGAGGAACCCTCCGTATCCGACGAGTGCAATCGAGGATTCAGGTGGTGAGCCGCCGGAGTCGCCCGGCTGGTTGCAGCAGTAGCTCAACTTCTGCAGAGCGTTATAGTCGTAGCCGTTAGAACTTTGAACGTTGTCCGGATCCATGGCGTACGTGCCGCTCATATAATCCAGGGGATAGTTGTCATTGGCATTCGGTTTGGTAGGCGACCCGCTCTCATTCTTCGCCGCCTTCGCCGCGGCCCGCGACGTCATCGCAGTGGGCCGAGCCCACGGAGCTTTCGTCGGGTCGCCATCGCCATGCAGGTTGCCGGCCTCGGAGATCTCCGGGCCGGGAACATAGTCTGCGCCCTTTACCGTCTTACTAGCGGACCCAATCCTGTGGGGCCTCTCAATATTGCTGAGGCCCGTCACGAAGCTGAGAATGCCGTTCAGATTGGCGGGGATAACCGGGTCGCGGTCGTTGGAAAAGTCCACTTCATCGCCAACCTGGTAGTTGTTGATGGTCACGCCGAACGCCTTCTCAATCGTGCCGGCCGTTCCCTCCACGTTCACGATCAGGCGATCGGAATAGCGTTTCGTCACGGTCAGGCCAACGCTCTGAGCCCAGTCCACAACCGCCTGCTCATCCTCGACGGAAGGGGCGAAGCGCGCGTTCCACTGTTCCAGGGTCAGAAACTTGTGGAAGTTGGGCGAGCCCTTGGTTGTGAGTTCCTTGATGAACTGCTCTTCTTCAGCCATGTGCGGCGGCTGAACAGTCAGCACCAGGCGCAGTTTCTGCTCGGGATTGTAATGGCTAACCCGGAGGGCCGTCCCGTCCAGCACCTTGGACGGCGTGTGCTGGGCAACGGTTACCAAACCTCCAGACGACACCGAAATCTGGTTGCCTTGGGCGGCGCTGGGAGTTTGGGCTCGGGCTTGCCACGAGCTAGTCAGGAACGACGTGAAGGCAAGCAAACAGGTTAGAACTGCAGCCATGTTCGCAATTCTGGGGTAGATGCGATATTGCATTTTTTTACACCTTCCGGGGAATTCAATCTTGTGGAGGACCATGAAAGCGGAAGCATGCAGAAGCTGCATGGCTGTTCCGCAGTGAAACCCTGAAATGGACCTGTGAACCGGAATTTCCATCATAGGTTCACGGCTAGATCGCTGTATGGCCACGGTTGCCTCCGCCGAATCCATTCCTGCGTCCGTTTCCATCCCAAAGGCCCGCGCAGACCGGAGAGGACCGTCCTCGTGCCGGATTGCGCCAAAGAGAGCGTTGGCGGCAAGAGCCTTTACGGTGAACCCTGCCCATGCCGAGGCGGCAACAACGCCCGAAACCAACGACAGATTGCCGAGGAACAAACGCTGCATAAACCTCATCTCCAACGACCTTCAGATTCTGTTCCGATGGCAAAACCGAACTCTCCCATTGAGTGCTTCCCTCTCATCGAGCCCCACGCGCGCCGGCAACTGCGCGCCATTGGCGATTCACAACGAGGAGCACCAACACTCGTCCTGTGGCGCAAACATCTGGCGGCGTGGAGCGAACAACCACGGTCTGGAACGAAAGACCCCAATGGGAAGTCGTAACGAATTTATGCACAAACGATCTACGAAAAGCAAATCAAAAATTGCGACTTTCGATTTTCGATGTCTTTGGTGACTTTTTGTTTACTCCCTGATAACCCCCTCCGCCAAAACAGAAACGCCGCTGGCGCCGGAGTTCAAATTCGCAGCCCAGCTGGAGTCGAAAATCTCCCGGCATGCAGCCAGTGGCTTGCTCCCGAAGGTTCGCAATCCGGAATGTCGCCAATTTGGAAACGGCCCCCAAGCTGTCCGCGGGGATTTTGCTGGACCGGACCCATCCTCCTGTACACTGGAGTGTTTACGGCGATGAAAAGCAAATATCCAATCGGAATCCTGGGCGCGACCGGAATGGTCGGCCAGCGCTTCATTCAGCTTCTTGAGCGCCATCCGTGGTTTGAGGTCGCGTGGCTTGCGGCCAGCGACCGCTCCAGCGGCAAGCCTTACGGCGAGGCCGCCAAGTGGCGCCTCGACACCCCGCTCCCCGAGCGCATTGCCCGCATGACCGTCTCCCCGGCCGACCCCCTGGCCGCGTCCTCCGGAAACGAGCCCGCGCCCAAAATCATCTTCGCCGCGCTCGACGCAGCCATTGCCCGCGAGCTGGAGCCCCGCTTCGCCGCCGCCGGCTGCGCCGTGGTCTCGAACTCCAGCGCCTACCGCATGGCCGCCAACGTGCCCCTGGTCATTCCGGAGATCAACGCCGACCACCTGCACCTCATCGAGGAGCAGCCCTCTCGTCACGATTCGGGCGGCTACATGGTGACCAACCCCAACTGCTCCACCATCGGCCTGGTCATGGCTCTCAAGCCCCTCGAGGAGCGCTTCGGCATCGAGCAGATCTTCGTCACCACCATGCAGGCGGTTTCCGGAGCCGGCTATCCCGGCGTGCCCTCCATGGACATCCTGGGCAACGTAGTGCCCTATATCGGCAGCGAAGAAGAAAAGATGGAGGCCGAGACACTCAAGCTGCTGGGCCGTCTTGAAGGCCATAGGGTCACGCCTCTCGCGGCGCGCATCAGCGCTCTCTGCAACCGCGTTCCGGTCGAGGACGGGCACACCGAGAGCGTCTCCATCAAGCTCGGCAACAAGTTGGGCAGGCCGGCCACAGGCGAAGAGATTCTGGCCGCGTGGGCTGAGTTCCGCCCGCTTGCCGGTCAGGGACTGCCCACGGCCCCCGATCAGCCCGTCGAATGGGCTCCGCAGAATGATCGCCCCCAGCCACGCCTGGACCGCAATCGCGGCAACGGAATGGCGGTGACCGTCGGTCGCCTGCGCCCCTGCGGTCTGCTCGACTGGAAGTTTACCGTCCTCTCGCACAACACCATTCGCGGAGCCGCCGGCGCGGCCATCCTCAACGCCGAACTGCTCGCCAGCCTCGGCAAACTGGACCCCATGGCCTCCAGGAACGAGTCTCCGCGGAAAAAGTCTACCGAGGTTGGAGACGGTCTCGCGAGCGCCTTGAGCAATCTGCTGACCGGGTAGCCCGGACCGGTAGTCGGGGTCTTAACCCCGACAAATAAGCCTGCAAAGCCGATGGGGGATTTAGCCCCTGAGGTACGGTAGGAAGATTAGCATGAGCCTGGTAGTCATGAAGTTTGGCGGCACGTCGGTCGAGGACCCGGCTGCCATCGGCCGTACCGCGGCAATCGTGGCCGGACGCGTGGCCCAGGGCAAGAGCCCCGTGGTCGTCGTCAGCGCCATGGCCAAGGTCACTGACCAGCTGCTTCGCGCCGCCGCCGCTGCCTCACAAGGCGACCGAACCGGCGCACTGGCCATCAGTTCCCGCCTCCGCTCGCGTCATCGCGACACCACCGCCGCGCTCATCAAAATCCCCGCCGACACCGCCGCGCTGCAGAACCTCATCGATCACGAATTCGACTCCCTCGATGAAATTCTGCGCGGCCTGGCCGCCATCCTCGAACTCACTCCGCGCATCTCCGACCTCATCGTCAGCTATGGTGAGCGCATCTCCAGTCGCATCGTCGCCGCCGCCTTCCGCGAGCTTGGCATCGACGCCGCCCACGTCGATGCCCGCGACATCATCGTTACCGACTCGCAATTCCAGAAGGCCGTCCCGCAGGGCGACCTCATCGAAAAACGCGCCGCTGAAAAGCTGCTCCCGCACACCAGCCAGGGCAAGGTCCCGGTCATGGCCGGCTTCATCGCCTCGAACGAGGCCGGCATCACCACCACCCTCGGCCGCGGCGGCTCCGATTTCACCGGCGCCCTCATCGGCGGCGCGCTCTCCGCCGACGCCATCGAAATCTGGACCGACGTCGACGGCATCATGACCGCTGACCCCCGCGTATGCCCTGACGCCCTGCGCGTCAAGGTCATCAGCTTTGAAGAAGCCGCCGAGCTGGCCTACTTCGGCGCCAAGGTCCTGCACCCGGCCACCATCCTCCCCGCCGTCAAAAAGAACATCCCCGTCCACGTCCTCAACAGCCGCAACTCCGCCTGCGAGGGCACGCGCATCACCTCCCTGGCTCCTCACTGCAACAGCCCCTTCAAGTCCATCGCCGTCAAAAAGAAGCTCTCCATCATCGACGTCGTGGCCAGCCGCATGTTGATGACACACGGCTACATGAAGGAAATCTTCACCATCTTCGACAAGCACCGCTGTTCCGTCGATATGGTTTCCACCTCCGAGGTCAGCGTCTCGCTCACCGTGGACTCCAACGACAAGCTCCCCGCCATCGCCGCCGACCTGAGTCAGTTGGCCGACGTCAAATACGAGGGCCGCAAGGCGCTAGTCTGCCTGGTCGGGGACGACATCCGCGGCCGCAGCGGCATGGCCGCCCAGGTCTTCACCGCCGTCCGCCACATCAACGTGCGCATGATCTCCCAAGGCGCCAGCGAAATCAACATGAGTTTCATGATCGACGAAGACGATGCCGACGAAGCCGTGCGCTCGCTCCACGCAACCTTCTTCAAAGACCCCGACCCCACCATCTTCGATGTCGCAGCGCGCAAGCCTTTACCAGCCGCCAGCCTCTAGCTTCTAGCTACTAGCTTCTAGCTTTTTCGCAACGCGGAAGACTTATGCTGAATGTGGCTTTTATCATCGGTGGCTTGATCGCAATTGCGATCGCTATATGGGGCAAGCGCTTCTACGACGCGGATGCGGAAGGCATGCCCTACCGCAATGAGAGAGAAGTGTCTCCGCGATGGGGCAAGCTCATCTTCGGACTAGTTGGTATCGTGTTCCTCATCGGGGGAATCGTGGCGTGCTTCGCCAGGAATAAACTCACCTCGCGTCAACACCCGGCCTCCAGCTAGGAGCTAGTGTAGGGCGTCATTAATTCTGTCGATTATGATTCGACCAGAGAGAGGCCGCGGCACTTTCTATCCGCAGAATTCTTGGCGGTTTGCCCTTTCTGGGATAATCGGCATTCTGCATGACGCAATACACTAGAGGCTAGCAGCTAGGAGCTAAAAATGCTCATCCTCGTTCTTGGCAAAGGAAAAACCGGCAGTCTCGTCGCCCAGGTGGCGCGCGAACGCGGCCACGGCGTCCGCGCTCTCGACATCACTGAAAACCAACATGCCTCAGCCCTCACCGCCCCGAGCCTGGCCGGCGTCGACGTGGTCATCGACTTCACCACCCCCGAGGCCGCCGTCGAAAACATGCGTGCCGTCCTCGCCCTCGGCGCCCGCATCGTCGTCGGCACCACCGGCTGGTACGCCCATCTCGACGAGATGAAAGCCCTCGCAATCCGCCGCCACGCCGCGCTGCTCTACGGAACCAACTTCTCCATGGGCGTGCAAAAGCTCTTCCGCCTCACCGCCGAACTGGCCCAGCTCGAAGGCTACACTTTCTCCATCGCCGAAACCCATCACATCTCCAAGCTCGACGCCCCTTCCGGCACCGGCATCACGCTCAAGGAAATCATTCAGGAAGAGCAGCCCAACGCAGTGGTCGAGATCACCAGCCACCGCGTAGGCGACGCCAAAGGCGAGCACATCGTCACCGCCACCGGCCCCGACGATGTTCTTGAACTCCGCCACAACGCCAACAGCCGCAGAGGCTTTGCGTTAGGCGCCGTCCGCGCCGCCGAGTGGCTCAACGGAAAATCCGGCGCCTGGGACTTCCGCGAAATCCTCGACCAGTTGTAGCGGCAACCCTCGCGCACTTCATGCCGAGCACGCGTCCGTCATCCCGCCAACGCTTCCACCTCCGCCAACCGCCCCGCCAAGAACCGCCGCTCCGCCTCCTGCGCAACAATCGCAAGCGCCGCGCGGTAAGCCTGCGCAGCCGATCCCCATCGCCCCAGCCGGCGCAACATATCCGCTCGTGCTGCGGGCAAGAGGTAATACCCACGCAACTCCCCGCGCTGCTCCAACCCATCCACCAGGCGCAATCCCTCCTCGCACCCCTTGGCCATGGCCACGGCCGCGGCACGATTCAACTCGATCACCGGAGACGGCTGCATGCTAAGCAGCACGTCATAGAGGGCCACGATCTGCGCCCAATCCGTCTGCCAGGCATAGAGCGCATTGGCATGGACAGCAGCAATCGCAGCTTGCACCGAGTAGGGACCGGGCGCGCGGCGCAATGCGGACTCCGCCAGAGCAAGGCCCTCGCCGATCTCCGCGTGCTTCCACAATCGCCGATCCTGATCTTCGAGCAGGATCAGGTCTCCGTCCTTATCCGTCCGCGCCTCGCGCCGGGCAGCGTGCAGCAGCATAAGAGCCAACAGTCCACGCGCTTCGGCTTCGTCAGGCAGCAGTTCGGTCAGAAGCCGGCCCAGGCGGATGGCCTCAGCGCACAACTCGCGCCCTCCGGCAGCGGCGTTGTACCCCTCGTTGAAAACCAAGTAGACCACCAGCAGCACAGCTGCAAGCCTCTCCGCCAACTCTTCGCGCGGAGGTGTGCGATACGGGATGCCGGCGTCGCGAATCTTCTGCTTGGCGCGCACCAGCCGTTGCGCCATGGTGGCAAGCGGAACCAGGAACGCCTTGGCGATCTGCTCCGTCGTGAAGCCGCACAATGTACGCAGGGTCAGGGCGACCTGCGCTTCGGCTGCAAGCGCCGGGTGACAACATGTGAAGATCAACCGCAGACGATCATCCTCGACCGCCAACGCATCCTCCGCGACTTCGGGAGCGGGTTGCTGCTCGAGCGCGGTCAGACTTGCATACGGATCGCCGTCGTCTTCCCAACGCGCTTTGCGGCGCAGCCGGTCGATCGCCTTGTTCCGCGCCGTGGAAATCAGCCACGCTCGCGGATTCGCCGGAACCCCCTGTCGCGGCCATTGTCCAAGCGCAACCGCAAATGCCTCTTGAGCCGCCTCCTCAGCCAGATCGAAGCTGCCAAGGAGGCGGATCAGAGTAGCAACGATCTTGCCCCACTCTTCGCGATAGATCTGCTCAAGAGCGCTTTGCTCCATTGGCGCCAGTCCAGCCTCAAACAAAGCGTAGCTGGTTCCGGGCCCATCGGGCTACACCCTGGGCAACGGCTGGCGCGATGGGCCTGACCTCTCAGGGCCTTTCCATCGCCACGATGGGCCGCACCTCAACCGAGCCGACGCGCGCGGCCGGAATATGGGCCGCGATGTCCGTCGCCTCGTCCAGATCGGCGGCCTCGATCAGGTAGTAGCCGCCAAGCTGTTCCTTGGTTTCGGCAAAAGGGCCGTCGGTCACCAGCTTTTTGCCGTCCTTCACCCGCACCGTCGTCGCCTTCGAGGTCGGGTGCAACTGGTTCCCGCCCTTGTAATTCCCGCTGGCTATGATTCCCTGCGTGAATGCGCCAAATTCCTGGCCCATCTTGCCGCGCTCCGCCTCGCTCATCCGCTCCCATTGGCTTTCAGCGTTATAAATCAGCAGAAGATATTGCATGGTTTCCAGGCCTCCTCTTGCCTGTTCTGTTGATTAGTCGAAAGGCGGATCATGTTTTCGACACGGCGCAGAAGATTTATTTCTCCGTTCATGTGCGCGCCGATTTTCGCTCCTGCCACGCCCCCTTCGTTATACACTCACCTGTGATGGAAACCACGGGTTGCGGTACGGCTATCGTTACGCCCTTTCGGGCGGATGGATCGATTGATGAAGCGGCGCTCAAGGCGCTGGTGAACTGGCAAATCGACTCCGGCATTGACTTTCTGGTGGCCTGCGGATCGACGGGTGAGGCGGCCACGCTGGACGAAGAGGAATGGCTGCTGGCGCTGTGCATCGTGGCCGAGGCCGCGGCCGGCCGTGTGCCGGTGTGGGCCGGATGCACCCACAACTCCACCCGTACGCTCCTGCGCCACGCCGGCCGGCTCCGCCAGATACGCGGCGTGGATGCCGTACTTTCGGCCAATCCCTACTACAACAAGCCCTCGCAGGAGGGGCAGTTCCAGCACTTTCTGGCCCTGGCCACGGCGGTAGCCCCGCTGCCCGTGGCGCTCTACAACGTGCCCGGACGGACGGCCGTGAACCTGGAGCCGGAGACGGTGCTTCGCCTGGCCGAAGCCGCTCCGAACATCCAGGCCATCAAGGAGGCCAGCGGCAAGCTGCCCCAGATTGCCCAACTGGTCCACTCGCTGCCTTGCGGTTTCAAAATCTTCAGTGGCGACGATAATCTTGCTCTGGCCTCCATCGGCGTGGGCGCCCACGGCCTCATCAGCGTAGCCTCCAACGAGATTCCAGCGGAGACCGGCCGCATGATCCGCGCCGCCCTCCAGAACAAATGGCCCGAGGCCCGCGAGCTCGAGCGCAAATACGCGCGCCTCTTCGATGCCAACTTCTGGGAGTCGAATCCAGGCCCGGTGAAGATTGTACTCAGCCTCATGGGCCGTTGCGCCGACCATGTCCGGCTTCCGCTGGTTCCGCCCACCCCAACCACCCGCGCCAGGCTGGAGCGGCTGACCGACGAACTGGGCCTGCTCAAGCCCGTCCCTGTGCTGGAGGGCGATCCGGGGTTGTTCTAAGCGCATCGTCTCGCGGCAAGCGTCACAGGGAAAGCTGCCGCATGAAAGGCTTCCTGAGGGAGTTCCTTGCATGGCTTCGTTCAGGGATATGGGGCTCAGGACGATCAATACTGCGGAACTCCTTCCCGTTGGCTTATAATTCGGCCTGAAAAATTAATCAGTTGCAAGATGCCCGTTCCCGACACCTGCAACTGTGGAGGCTGCCATGCTGAAGCCGTTCCTGCTCCTTTCCGCTCTGATCCTGTTTTTGATCACCCCCACGCCTGCTCCCACACTCGCTTCGGGACACATGCCTCGGGAGGCCGGGCAAGCGCCTGCTTCCACTAATCCTGTGAAACCGACTGCCGCGTCGCAGGAAAAGGCGAAGAAACTGTATGGAATGGACTGCGCGATTTGCCATGGGGAGAACGGCAGTGGCAAAACCGATCTTGCGAAGGACATGCAACTGACGCTCGCGGACTGGACCGATCCGAAGTCGTTGGCCAGCAAATCGGATCAGGAGCTCTTCGACATGATCCGCAAGGGCAAAGACAAGATGCCACCCGAGGACGCGAGCCGCGCCAAGAACGACGATGTGTGGAACCTGATCATCTATCTTCGCGGATTTTCCAAGGGGCAGCCTGCCGCGGCGCCACCCGCCCCCGCGGATAAGCCGGGCAACTAGGGAACTTCTGAACAAGTCAAGCGCATTGATCTCACCTACTGTTTTGAAATTGCGCGGCTTTAGCCGTCCACCTCAGCTTTGAATCAGGCTGTCTTGAAAGGGCGCGGCTTTAGCCCCGCCGCTCGCAAGGCCTGAATTGCTAGCCCGCCAATTCCTTCTTCACCAACTCGCTGACGACACGCCCCTCGGCGCGGAGGCTGGCGGCTTGTAACTTGGCCTGGACGGCCTTGATCACTGTTCCGATTTCTTTGGGGGTGGGCTTCTGGCCGGTGGAGGCGGCGACTTCGGCGATAGCTTCAGCTACCAGGGTGTGGAGACTGGCCGCGTCGAGGGCCTTGGGCAAAAACTCCTCGATGACGACGATCTCGGCGGCCTCAGCTGCTGCCAGTTCGGGGCGGTTGCCCCTGGTGAACTGCTCGATGGAGTCGCGGCGCTGCTTGATCATGGTGGCCAGCGCCTGCTGCTCCTCGGCCGGAGTGAGCGGGGCGCGCTTCTCAATGGCCTTGTTCTTGAGCGCGTTCTTGATCAGGCGCAGCGTGGTGGTGCGGACCGCGTCGTGGGCCTTCATGGCGATGACGACCTGTTGGCTGATAAGGGTTTCGAGTGCGCCTGATTCGGTCATGGGAGTTCCTGCCTCTCTTGTGAAACGTGGTGGGGTGGGTTGGTGAGCCGGCTAGGGGTGCGTTGTTACAAGAGATTCCTGCTGGGGCTCCGCCAGGCTCTCAAACTGCTCGATCTGCACTTCACCCTCGGGGAACACCGCTTTCACCTGGAGTTGGCCGCCCATGGCCTGAATAAAGTTCCGCAGGGTGGAGACGTACATATCCGTGCGCTTCTCCATCCTGGATACAGCGCCCTGGTTCACATTGAGAACCTTGGCGAGGCTCACCTGAGTCAGGTTCCGGGCCTCCCGGAGCTGGTAGAGGGTCATCACGCCGGCAGCCTCCTTGACGCGGCGCGCGATCTCCGCCTCAACCTCGGGCGAATGCGTTCCACGTATGTCCTTCCATTTAGTAGCCATCGCGTTCGCTTTCCTCACTCGACAACTCGTCGCTTGCTTCAACTTCCCAACTCATGGGGAGAGTATACCTTCCAGGTTATATGCCGTCAAAGGTATTTCTGCTGTGGTTGTTGCTCTGCAACCACGCTATTCGCGAGTGATTTGCTCTATGATCTTTCGCAATTCTGGATTCTGGACTTGACTGAGTAACTCGCTCGGAGTGCGTCTGTCCCGCTTTCTCCAAAACTCCCACCAGCGCGGCCGGAGTCTGGCCCCGGTTTCCGATGCGACGACCTCTGCCAGACTCATCTTGCCTCGCCACGCTTCGATCAGTTCCTCCCATGCACATTGAGACCCCGGCCCAAGGAACTGCTCGAAAGCCGCCATTCCGCATTTTCGATGAGAAGCCACGTTCTGAACTGTCTCTAGAAAGCCGAGAACGGCGGCGCCCCTCTCCCCGCCCGGACCGGCGGCAATCAGGTGCTCAGCCAATTCGAATGCAGGGCGGATCTCTTCACAGTGTCCGGCTTCGACTAAATCGACAACATGAGTGGCGAGTTCCGCCATCAAACGTGAATCAGACGACTCATCCGCAGGCAGAGACGACAGTTCAATCGCGAGTGAAGGATAAGCGTGCATGATCTCGTTAAGGATTCGCGACATATCGGATGATGATAGCAGGGAGCATAAACCGAGGCAGGCTATCGTACCTCCGGGGCTAAAGCCCACGCTGGTTCTGCTGGCTTTACGGGGGTTGAAACCCCCGCCTCCCCCCGGATTCGGTCGTTCGGCAATCTTGATTACAGAGAATTTGTCAAAAATGGGATTGCAGAGGATTTCCACAAAATAATAACCACAAAAACCACAATGTTGTGTATTATGTGACTGACGGGTGGCCTTGGGGATGCTGGGCCGATGCTTGAGACGAACCTGTCCGGCGCCGGATTCCGCATCCCCTTCAGGCCCCGGCGAGATACGAGGAGAGAGAAAAAATGATTCGCAAGACGCGCTTGTTCACACCCGGCCCGACGCCGCTGCTGCCCGCGGCCCAGTTTGCCATGGCGGCGGCGGACATTCACCACCGCACGCCGGAGTTTCGCGCCCTGTTCCAGCGGGTGCTGGCCCAGTTGAAGGTTTTTGTCGGCACCCGGAACGACGTGCTGCTGCTGTCGAGTTCCGGAACCGGGGCGATGGAGGCGTCGGTTTCGAACCTGACCTCGCCGGGGGACCGGGTGCTGGTGCTCTCGGCCGGCAAGTTTGGCGAGCGCTGGGCGGATCTGACCAAGGCGTTTGGCTGCCAGGTGGACCTGGTGAAGGCGCCGTATGGGCAGACGTTCGACCTGGAGGCGGTTAGAGCGGCGCTCAAGGAGGACACCAAGGCCGTCTATATGCAGGCTACAGAGACCTCGACGGCGGTACGCCACGATGTGGAGGCGATTGCCAAACTGCTCAAAGAGGCGGCGAGCGAAGCCCTGCTGGTGGTGGATGGGATTACCGGCCTGGGGACTACGCACTTCGACGTGGACGGCTGGGGGATCGACGTGCTGATCGGCGGCTCGCAAAAGGCGGTGATGATTCCGCCGGGGCTGAGCTACCTGAGCGTGAGCGAGAAGGCGTGGGCGGCGATGGAGACAGCGAAGAATCCGCGCTACTACTTCGACCTGCGCAAGGAGCGCAAGAACGCCGTGAAGGGCGAGAGCGCGTATACTCCCGCTGTCGCGCTGATTGCGGGGTTGGGCGCGGCGCTGGATTACATTGCCGCGCAGGCGGGGGGCGACCTGGAAAAGGGCCGCATTGCGCTGGTCGACAACGCGCAAACCAATGCTGCGGCTACTCGAGCGGGGCTGGTGGCGCTGGGGTTCACGCTCTTTGCGCCCACGGCGCCGGCGGCGGCGGCTACGGCGGTGGCGGTGCCGGAGGGTCTGAATTCGGGCGACGTGGTGAAGGCGCTGAAGACACGTTTCGCCCTGGTGATTGCCAACGGCCAGGGGGAGATGCAAGGCAAGATCTTCCGCGTGGCGCACCTGGGCTTCTTCGACTACCTGGACACCGTGGCGCTGTTGGGGGCGATGGAGCATATTGCCAAGGACACGCTGGGGCTGCCGGTGGTGTATGGGCAGGCGGTAGCGGCGGCGCAACAGGTGTTTGCAAAGGCAGCTTCTAGCCTCTAACTTCTAGCTGCAAGGTCGTTCGTGGGCGCTCCCACTGTTCGGGATGCACGTGAACGCAAACCAAAAACAGCACAGAGAGCAGCGGATTTCAGGCAGGATTTCAGGCATTGTCTTTTGCTTCTAGCTAGCGGCTAGAAGCTAGCAGCTAGGAGCTGTCTTTCATGGCCGAACTGAGTTTCGGGGAGAAGCTGCTGATCGCGCGCAAGCAGCTTGACCTCTATCAATACGAGATGGCCGAGCGGCTGGGCGTGCATCCCAACTCGATCACCAACTACGAGCGGGGCGAGGGCAAGCCGCATGCGGCCGTGGTGCGGATGTTCGACCTGCTGTGCGAGAGTCAGGGCATCCTCTTTGACGAGTATGAAAGCGCGCCAAGGCGCAAGGGAGACGTGATGAAGATCGTTCTGGCGGAGAAGGTTTCCCCGGCAACGCTGGCTGTGTTTGCGGCCGAACCGGGATGGGAGGTTCTTACCCACGACCAGTTGCCGGATGGATTGCCGGCTGCCCTGGCCGATGCCGTTGCGCTGGTGGTGCGCAGCGCCGTGCAGGTGGACGACGCGCTGATGGAGCACGCGCCTCGGCTGCGCGTAATTGGCCGGGCCGGAGTGGGCGTGGACAACATCGACGCCGATGCGGCCACACGGCGGGGCATTGTGGTGATGAACACGCCGGGCGCGAACGCAGTTGCCGTGGCCGAGCTGACCATCGGGCTGATGCTGGCGCTGGCCCGCAAGGTGCCTGCGGCGAATGCATCGATGCACGCAGGCAAGTGGGAAAAGAAGAGCCTGCAAGGGGCGGAGTTGCGCGGCAAGACACTGGGCATTCTGGGACTGGGGCGGATCGGCCTGGAAGTCGCCAGGCGGGCAAAGGGCTTTGGGCTGGAAATTGTGGGCAGCGACCCGTTCGTTTCGGCTGCTGTGGCGCGCGAGAACGGCATCCGGCTGGTGACCCTGGAGGAACTGATTGCCGGATCGGATTACATCACGCTGCATGTGGGGCTGACGACGCAGACGGCTGGAGTCATCAATGCAAAGACACTGGCGGCCATGAAGAAGGGCGTGCGGATCATCAACTGCGCGCGCGGTGAACTGGTGGACGATGCGGCGCTGGTGGCGGCGCTCAAGAGCGGGCAGGTGGCCGGCGCCGCGCTGGACGTGTTTGTGGAAGAGCCTGCCAGGAACACGCCGTATGCGGAGTTGGACAACGTAATTCTGACCCCGCACATCGCCGGTTCGACGGCCGAGGCGCAGGAGGCGGTGGGGGTGCAGATTGCCATGCAGGTGCGCGAGTACTTGAAGCTTGGAGTGGTGCAGAATGCAGTGAACCTGCCCTCGCTGAGCCACGAGGAGTATGTGGTGCTGGCGCCCTACATCGACCTGGCCGGGCGGCTGGGCTCGTTTCTGGCGCAAACCGGCAACGGCGGCATCGAGGCCGTCGATCTTGTTTATAGTGGATCGCTGGCCGAAGCCAAGACGGAACTGGTGCGCAACGCGGCCATCGAGGGATTGCTGCAGGGCTCGGAGAACGTGAACCGCATCAACGCGGCGGCCGTGGCCCAGGAACGCGGCATCCGCATTCACGAGGACAAGCAAGAGAGCCATCGCGGCGGCACGGCCAGCGTGCTGACCGTAGAGCTGCACACGGGAGCGGGCTCAAGCCACGCCAGCGCTACCGTCCTGCACGGCGAGCAGCCGCGGCTTCTGCAGTTCGACGGCATCGACATCGAGACGCCGCTCGATGGCAACCTGCTGGTGTGCCGCAACCTGGACGTGCCGGGCGTGATCGGCCGCATCGGCACGATTCTGGGCGAGCACGGCGTCAACATCGCCAACTTCGCCCTGGGCCGCCAGCGCTCCGGGATAAAGCCCGTGAAGGCCCTGGCCGTAGTGCAGGTGGACGCTCCGGTCTCGGGCGCGGTACTGGAAGCGCTGGGAACGATCGAAGCACTGTTGGAGGCGAGGCCGGTGAGCCTACCGGAAGCAAAGTTCTGAGAACCTGTCCAAGAACTCGCGTGCAGCTCCCGCACGGGAGCAGAAGGCGAGCATTGCCGGGAGAGCGCAAGCAGCAGGGGGTTGCCGTTTGTTGCACTTTATATACGGCCCCCCTCCCCCATAAGCGCTAAGATAAGACTTGATAGGCGTGTAATTCGGATGTAAGCTTCTGTGCATGTCTGGTCTCGAGGATTGGCCGGTTCTGGTCCAGCTGCTTCCTTCTGGTTGGGAGCAGTATGGGCGAAGCATTGGGGCG
>DASWZM010000132.1:0-3360 GCA_036404455.1 Occallatibacter sp.
CTCCAGGCCCTCGATGGTAACAATCTTCGCGCTGGCCGCCGACGCCACTGAAACCATGCAGGAATGGGCCGCCCGCCCGTCAAGCAACACGGTGCAGGCCCCGCACTGGCCTTCGCCGCAGCCGTACTTGGTCCCGGTCAGATGCAGCCTGTTGCGCAAGACTGAGAGAAGAGTCTCTTCTGAAGAAGCATCTACGTGGAGCTTCGCGCCGTTGACGTTCAGAGCAAATCCGCCCATCTCAAACTCCGTTTCCAACCCGGCTCGGTCAACGTACCAGGTTCAGGATAACGCAATCCGCGCTCCCTGGTCCCTCATCCTCATATGCCCGAATCTGTCGCCGATTTGTGATGCGATGCCGGGCCGCAACGACAAATCCTGAAGATCGCTGGCCCGGATGGTCGACTGGACCCGGCGCGGCGACCTCCTGACTGACGCCACTCCCTTCCCTCGGCTTCAGTTCATGCATTGGCCAGTTCTCGCCGACACAACCGAGCTCGCTGGATGGGTGGCTCCGCCAGCGCTCCGAGTCCAGATTCAGTAAAAGCATAAAAGCGCTAAAACGCAAGAGATATCGCCATCCCGCATAGACTGCCATCTCTCTCAGGGATTATCAATAGTTGATAGACCAGGCCAGGCTTGGCCATACCACTGCCCGGCTTGTTGACTTGAGAGTTGGTCATTGTGCGGGAAGCGACCGAAAAAAGTGAGGAGAGCCGTCGGATGCTGGAAAGAATGCCGGGGCAGAGAGACGAGTTCGCGGGCATGGCCGCTGTGGTCACTGGGGCCGCGCAGGGCATTGGAAGCGCGATTGCGGGGGAGTTGCACGCGCAGGGGGCACGCCTGTTGCTTGTGGATTGCAATGCCGCCGGGGTTGCCGCAACCGCGGAGTCCTTGCGGAAGGCTGGCCGCGCAGCCGTCGATTTTGCGGTTGCCGACCTGGCCGACCCGAACGCCATCGAATTGCTGGCGACGCAGATTGCAGTTCTGGAGTCGAGGATCGATGTCCTGGTCAACAATGCCGGCATCGAGTCTGATCTGCCCTTTGCCCAGGTCACCGCCGCGGTGTTCGACCGCGTGATTGCGGTCAATCTGAGGGCGCCGTTGCTGGTCAGCCAGGCGCTGGCTCCGTTGTTTCCGGCTGCCGGCGGAGCCATTGTCAACGTCAGCTCCATCCATGCCAGCCATGCTTTTCCCAACGCCATCCCCTATGCCAGCTCGAAGGCGGGGTTGCTGGCGCTCACGCGCAACCTCGCGCTCGAACTGGCTCCGCGGAAGATCCGCGTCAATGCCGTCTGTCCGGGGTACATCGATACGCCGATGTGGGACGAATGGCTGCACGCCGCGCCCGATCCGGAGGCGCTCGCCAGCCGGACAGCGGCTCTGCACCCGCTGGGCAGGCGCGGCGTTCCGGCCGACGTGGCCTCCGTGGTGGCTTACCTGGCCAGCCCACGGTCAGCGTGGATCACGGGTACGCACTTGGTGGTGGATGGGGGCCTGACGATCCGCGCTCACCCTTGATGCGATGGGGGAGGAACCTGACAACCGAGCCCAGGGCCGACGCATCTTTATTCCTCAACAGACTCCAAGCAAAAAAGGTAGTTGCCTTTGCCATTGTTTGTCCCTTCGAAGGGAGCAGGGGCATTTATGCCGCTGATGAGAGCGGCTGATGGATTGGCCTTTAGGGCCGCGCATCCCTCGGCTAGGAATAAAATGCCCGGGGCTAAAGCCCCAGAAGGACGCTTTTCGGCAATTTCACCCAAAATCCCGAGCTATTCCGGAGCCCCTTTAGCCCCCGAATGAATGCCGGTGTAACCAAGCGGGCTCATCCTGAGCTTCCTTGCTGCGAAGATGGATTACTGCACGAACCGGTAACGCTCGATGGTCTCCTGGTTAAGCGTGACGCCGAGGCCCGGGCTCTGCGGGATGCGCACGCAACCGTCTTCCTCAACGGGAAAGTGCTCGTTGGTGGTGTGCCAGCGAAGCGGTGAGTGGCTGAGCGAAAACTCCAGCGGTTCGACTTTGGGCTGGGCGGCCAGGAAGTGCAGGTTTGCGGCGATCTCGATGTTGGTCTTGTAGCCGTGGGTGATGACGCGCTTGTTGCGGGCATAGGCCGCGGCCGCAACCTGCAAAATGCCCGTGAATCCGCCCACCTGGGAAATGTCCGGCTGGCAGATGCTGGCGCCGCCGAAGTCCATCATCTCAATGAACTCGCGGACATGAGTCAGGCCCAGGTCGCCCACGCCGAGGGGCAGGCCGTGGCGGCTCATCTCCAGGTGGCCTTCTACGTCGTCCAGCGGGAGCGGGGCCTCAAGGAACCAGATGCCCACCTCGCGATAGATGGGGTAGAGGCGCAATCCCTCTTGAGCGGTGCGGTAGGAGAGCGCCGCATCGACGATCAAGTGCGCCTGGTCGCCGGCCTGCTGGCGCGCGGCAGCAAGCAGCCGCCCGGTGTGCGCGATCTCGTTGAGCCACCAGGGGTCGGCGGCGAATTTGAAGTTGCGCAGGTTGCGGGCCTGGCCGGCGGCGATCTGCGCGCGGACCTCCTCCGGCGTTTGCGCCATCGGATAGATGGTGCCGTAGGCGGGAAGGCGGTCGCGCGTTGCTCCGCCGAGGAGTTCGTGGACCGGCTTGCCCTCGATCTTGCCGCGCAGGTCCCACAAGGCCAGGTCGACGCCGCCGATGGCGTGCATGGTGAGGCCGCGCCGGCCCAGGTAGTCGGTGGACTCGAACATGCGATGCCACAACTGGACAGGATCGGAGGGGTCGGCGCCGATTAGCACGGCGGAGAGCGAGCGGGCGTGGTTGTGCGCCGAGGGGCCGCGCACGATGGCCTGAATGGCTGGCGCCATGGACTCGGTTTCGCCGATGCCGGTGAGCCCGGCGTCGGTATGGACCACCAGGACGCAATCATCATAGGACCCGTCGAACAGCTCGATAAGCGGGTCTTCGGCGCGCAGGTGAATGGCTTCAACGGCAGTAATCTTCATGGCGTTTCCCCGGTCCGACGGAGGAATGATAGAACGCCGCCGCGGGCCGTTGGAAGGCTCGAGCGGCCAGAGCGAAAGAATGAACCGCAAAACAGGAGCGGACACGCAAGCCGGCCATTGCCCGCGCGCCAGCGGTACGGGTATGCTCTGCCAATGCATGAGGTAAACGCGTGAGTGAGAAGAGCCGATCGCGGCGGATGCCACTGTGGCTGATCTGGTCGCTGGCGACTATCGTGCTGTGGGGCACGTGGGGACTGGTCTCGAAGATCGCCTCAGCAGGCGTGGACGCCTATGTGAACCAGTTGCTCTTCACTGTGGGGATTGCGCCACTGCTGGTTTTTGTTGCGTGGACGGTGGGCAAGCGCGGCAAAAG
>DASWZM010000133.1:0-1806 GCA_036404455.1 Occallatibacter sp.
GGAATTGCTCTTGGAAGACCTTGCATCCAGGTATGAAAGAGCAATATCGAATTGTGCAACTGGGCAGCCGGGACGGCATGTTTTACTGCAAGGACACGCAGAGCGGCTCCCGCACGAGCCTGAAGACAAAAGACCGCCAGGAGGCGGAACGGCTCGTGCGGCACAAGAACGAGGCGCTGAAGAATCCCCACATCAACCGCAAGATCGGGATGGCCTACCTGTCCGCCGCCGACCCGAGGCTGGTCAGGCGGATCTGGCAGGAAGTGATGGAGGACATCATCCAGGACAAGCAGGGGCCGACGCTGCATCGCTGGGAAACGGCCATCAAGGACCCTGCCTTCAACCTCATCCGCAAGAAGGTCGTGGTCATGACCGCAGCCGATGATTTCATGGCGGTGCTGCGCGCCGGCACGGTCTGCACCAACGTTTATCTGCGCCGCATCCAGAACCATTGTCTGGACATGGGCTGGCTGCCGGTGCCGATCCTGCCGAAAAAGAAATTTCCCAAGATCAAGCACAAGGAGCAACGGGCCATCACCTGCGACGAGCACTGCCGCATTGCCGCCCGCGAGGGCAACGCCGAGCGCCGGGATTTCTACGAGTTGTGCTGGCATTTCGGCGGTTCACAATCGGACATCGCCTCGCTCCAGGCCGGGGATTTGGATTACGAGAAGCGCGGTTTTTCCTACAACCGCCTGAAAACCTCCAGTCTGAGCGGCTGCCGCATCGGCCCCAAAGCTTGGGAGGTGATCCTGCGCCGTCCGCGCCAGGGTCCGCTGTTTCCCTATCTCATCACCATCCGGGAGGGGCATCGCGCCACGGAATTCAAGCAGCGCTGCGAGGGGCTGGGCATCAAAGGTGTCACGCTCCACTCTTATCGCTATGCCTGGGCCGAGCGCTCCGCCGACAACGGTTATCCCGAGCGCTACGCCCAGCGCGTGCTCGGGCAGAATTCGAAAATGGTGCATCGCGCCTACGCCAAGAAAGCCCAAAAGCAATTGCCTTCTTTGGAGGAATACGAGGAGGCCACGCGCCGGGCGGAGGAGAGCGGCAAGATTGTAACGCTCGAGATGGAAACCGAAGTCCCCAAGGTGGCTTGAGCGGACTCTCACGCAAGCCATCAAGTGTTTCTGCCGCGCGCTCAATGCCCCCGACGCGCGACTGGCATCCTGGTCCCAATCCGGTAAACCGGATTAGGCTTGACGTCCTCTGCAACACGGGGAAGAGGCTCGGCCAATCGTCTCCCCCTCAGCCGCAGCACCTCGACGCGCCTCTCTGCCAGCACTGCTGCCAACGCGCGGGCCTGGCCCTCGTTTTGAGGCAGCGGAATAGCAGCGCATTCGCGCCGCCGATTCAACACGGCCGGTCATGGTGAACCTGGGCCAGGGCGTGGCTTGGGACGATTACATCGGACGCGGCATCCGCCGCAATCACCCCGAGGATTACGTCGAATACATTGCTTCGCTGCTGATCAGCAGCACGGGCTTGATGGTGCCGCCGCGCTTCGAGTCGGCAATGGCCCGGTTGATCTTGGCAAAATCATAGAACTTCACCAGGCGGTCGAAGGGGAACCGCCCACCCTGGCACAGTTTGATCAGTTTCGGAATGAACTTCTGGGGCACCGCGTCGCCTTGAATAACGCTGAGGACTTGGCGCTCTCCCGGCAGCCGGCCCGGGGCGCTCGCTCCGCTGAGCAACGCTGCTTTTCCGCCTGGATTCAGCAGGTCTGCCGCGAACTGCTCCATCCCGTGATCCGCCGTGCTCTCCACAATGTAATCAACGCCACCGCCCGTTATGGCCTTGATG
>DASWZM010000134.1:0-6651 GCA_036404455.1 Occallatibacter sp.
CCGCAGATCCCCAGCCGGCAGAGCAACCGCCGGGCTTTGCGCCGACCGAGAGAGACTTGCTGCGGAGAAAGCATCGTCATGCCGCGGCACCACGGAATGAAGGCGATATTAGCATGGATGGCGCCATCCCGGCGCAGCCGTTGCAAAGCAATTACAATTCCCCGCTGGAGACCTGGCGGCCCTCGCCGCAGCCTTACCGAGCGGTTGCCGCCGTCATTCAATTGCCCTTCGCCTTCCCAACCATTAGACTGATGGATTGAGGGGCCGTCATGTTGGTTGTCATGAAAGCGCAGGCCACGCCGGAGCAAATCCAGGCGGTCTGCGAATCCATTGAGCAGTTGGGTCTCCGCGCCCATCCGCTCCCCGGAGCCCAGCGCACCGCCATCGGCATCACCGGAAACAAAGGCGAGCTCGAGCGCGGCAACCTCGAATCGCTCTCCGGAGTCGCCGAGGTCATCCGGGTCTCCAAGGCCTACAAGCTGGCCAGCCGCGAGGTCAAGGAAGAAGATACCGTCATCCGGTTCGCGGGAACGGACGCCGCCATCGGCGGCCGCAACTTGGCCATCGTCGCCGGTCCCTGCTCCATCGAGAGCCGCGACCAGGCCTTCGCCATTGCCGGGCAGGTCGCGGCAGCGGGCGCGCAGTTCTTCCGCGGCGGCGCGTTCAAGCCCCGCACCTCGCCCTATGTATTCCAGGGCCTGGGCCTTGAGGCTTTGCGCATCATGGCCGAAATCCGCGACCGGTTCGGCCTGCGCATCGTCACGGAAGCCCTCGACAACGAATCTCTCGACCTGGTCGCCGAATGGGCCGACGTCGTCCAGATCGGGGCGCGCAACATGCAGAACTTCTCCCTGCTCAAGCGCGCCGGCCGCCTCCGCAAGCCCGTCCTGCTCAAGCGCGGCCTCTCGGCAACCCTCGAAGAGTTCCTCATGTCCGCCGAGTACATCATGAGCGAGGGCAACTACCAGGTCATCCTCTGCGAGCGCGGCGTCCGCACCTTTGCCGACCACACCCGCTACACCCTCGACCTCAGCGTCGTGCCCGCCGTCCAGCGCCTCAGCCATCTGCCCATCCTGGTCGACCCCAGCCACGGAACCGGCAAGCGCGATAGTGTACTGCCCATGGCCCGCGCCGCGGTCGCATCCGGCGCCGACGGCATCCTGGTCGAAGTCCACAACCAGCCCGACAAAGCGCTCTCTGACGGCCCCCAGGCCATTTATCCCGATCAGTTTGTCCGCTTGATGGACGAAATCCAGCAGATCGCCCCCGTGGTTGGCCGCCATCTCCCCCGTGGCATCCACATCGCAGCCGCCGCCGGCTGAGCCCATGAATCTCCGGCAAACCAAACCAGTCGCCATCACCCTCCTGGCGCTCGCCCTCACCGCCTGCGGCTCGCACGACTTTCCCCAATACCCGCCCAGCTATCGCGAATACGCCTACATAACCAACGGAGACAGCGGCACCGTCACCGTGCTCGACGTAGTCAATGTACGTGTGGACCGCGAGTTGATCGTCGGCCGGAATCCCGTCGCCGTCGCCGCCAGCCCCACCCGCAACGAAGTCTATGTGGTCAATTCAGGCGCCGAAGCCGCCCAGGGCTCCATTTCCGTCATCAACACCGAAAACAACAGCGTCGCCGCCACCATCCCCGTTCACCGCCGGCCGGTCTCCGTCGATCTCGATGCCGATGGCAAGCTGGCCTACGTGGCCAACTCCGGCTCCAACACCGTCTCTGTCCTCGATCTCAAGGCCCGCCGCGAAATCGCCCAGATCGGCGCCGGCGAGGAGCCCGTCGCGGCCCGCATCGCTCCAGACGGCAAGACCCTGGTCGTCGCCAACCGCACCGGCAACTCCGTCAGCATTATCGATCCCGCCGGCTTCATCGATCCGGCCCGGCGCAACCCCGCCCAATCTGTCCGTGCCGTCTTCGAAGGCTGCTCCGGCGCCTCCGACATCGTCATCCTGCCCGACTCCTCCAAAGCCTTCATAGCCTGCGCCGCCGGCCACCAGATCATGGTCATCGCCCTCGCCAACCCGAAAGTCCACCCTGGCCAGCCCGACCGTCTCGAGTCCTTCCTCGACGTAGGCCGCGCCCCGGTCCAATTGGCTCTCAAACCCGACGGAGGCGAGCTCTTCGTCTCCAACTCCCTCAGCGACTCCATCTCCGAGATCTACGCCAGCACCGACGAAGTCGCCGGCGCAACCATGATTGGCGAAGATCCCGTCCGCGGCCTGGTTACCAGCGACAACTCCCTGCTCTATGTCGCCAACTTCCGCTCCCAGTACGTCACCATCTACTCCATCGAAGACGGCAAGCGCCTTCCGGCCCTCCAAGGCGGCTCAATCCGCGTCGGCGACGGTCCCTCCGCTCTGGCGTTTTCCTCCTCCGGCCTCCTGCTCTTCGTCGTCGACGCCCGCTCCTCCGACATCGCCGTCGTCCGCACCGCATCCCGCTCCCTCTTCACCATCATCCCCACCGGCCGCGCCCCCAACGCCATCGCCGTCAAAGCCTTCAAACTCCCCTGAGTTCCTTCAGCCTTTCGCTCCCTCCCGCCCACAAAAGCTCCGTGCCCCATCCTTTCGCCTTTTTCCTGGCGAAAGGGTGGGAAACCACGAATCTGTCCGGCGGAATCGGCCTTTCTGAACACAACGAGGTGGAACCGAAGGGCGAGCGGTTTCGGGGTGTCCCAGGCCTCGACTTTGAAACTTGGGATTTCATTTGCCGCGACCGAGATTGCAAACCCGCCGAGTCCGCCAAGAACGTCGTTGTCGAGAAATGATACGCTGCGATTCTTTTGCCTTGATGGTATGATGGTGCCATCATGATGGTCCGTACCCAGATCACGCTCGAAAGTGAGCTGCAGAGACGTGCCCGTCAGCGCGCCAATGAGATCGGCGTGTCTCTGGCCGAATATGTCCGCCGTCTGGTGGCGCGCGATCTCTCCCGTCCAGAGGCAAGAGCGGACGTAACCTGCATCTTCGATCTCGGCGTCTCCGGAGGCTCCAATATTGCCGCGGAAAAGCATTCCATGATTGCCGAAGCTTTTGGTTCCGCATGCGGAGAAGGGCTGCGAGATTGAATCCTCTTGCCCAATGAGTTTATTCGTCGATACATCGATCTGGTACGCCGCGGCGGATTCGTCGGATCGGAGCAATGCCCGCGCAAAGGCCATCCTCGCGTCTGGTGAAACTCTGGTTACAACGGATCACGTTTTGGTCGAAACGTGGACATTGATCCACCACAGACTCCAACCGAACGCCGCGGAGCGATTTTGGCAGGGCCTGAGAAGCGGCGTTGCGGCGATTGAGCCTGTCGGTCTGGCCGATTTGGAAGCTGCATGGCAAATTGGCGTTTCCTGGCCCGGCCAGGACTTTTCCATCGTGGATCGCACCAGCTTCGCGGCAATGAACCGCCTGGGCATTGAGCGCGCTGCCTCCTTGGACAACCACTTTGCGGTATTTCGCTTCGGCCCCAAACGCCGTCAATCCTTCATCGTCGTTCGATAATCCATTGACTCGATATCCTCCGCTTCACGAACTTCCCTCGCTCTTCTTATCCCCCCACCGCGCCACGCTGAACTGCGCCCCCGCAAACAGAATCAGCCCCGAAACATACGCCCAGAACAGCAGCCCCACCGACACATAAAACCGCCCATACAGGGCCTCCAGGTCCAGGTGCGGCAGCACCTGAACAAAGATCATCTTGGCCACCAGCCACACGATTCCCGTCACAGTCGCAGTCCGCAGAACCGGCCGCCACGGAACCTTCCGGTTGGGTAACAGCCAGTAAATCGAGAAGAAGAACAGGATCGACGCCACCCCGGTCGAAAAAGCCAGCCACATGTAACTGATCCCTTTGAAGACGTAGTTATCGGTGTGATGAAAGAACAGGATAGTCAGCAGCTCCTGCTCGCCCGCATTCAGCAGGATGCTCACCAGCGCCAGCGCAACCATAAGTCCCGCCAGCCCGAACGCCACCGCCTGGTTGAACAGGTAGTTGCGGCTCCTGGTCACGCCCCAGGCCTGGTTCAGCGCCACCTCCAGGGGCAGAAAAATCCCCGTGCAGGAGATCAGAATCATGACCAGCGAAAGCGCCTGCACCCCATGTCGCGGCGCCACTGCAGCCAGGCTGGCCGCCACAAACTCCTGGTTCGACGGAAGAAAATAGCGCACCATGTCGTTCACTACGCTCACCATCATCGTCGAATGAAATACCGACCGCGAAAGGGTATAAAGCAGCACGATGAACGGAATGAACGACAGAATCGCATTCGCCGCCACGCTGAAGGCAAACGTATGCACCTCGCTATCCAACAGATAGGCCACCAGCGCCTTGCCGTCCCTCCGCCAGCGGTACCACTTTGCCCTGGAATCGGGCTCCTCATCGTTCTGGGCGCTGCCAACCTTGATCGTCGCTTCGCCGTTCGTACCGGAATCTGAAACCTGGACCACGTGCTGCTCCTTCGCTGATGCGCATGAATCTTCGCGGTTGCTGTGCATCTTGAAGCACAAAAACCGCGCCACTGCCGCATGTCTGTTTATTCAAGGATAGTCTCTCCGGCTGTTTTCAAAAGGGCGCGGCTTTGGCTCCCGAGGGAACGCTCCTAAACGCAGAATCGTCCCTCGCTGAACTTGATCGAAGCTTCCCTGGCTAGCACCCTGACTCATGATGGATGCGGCGAGTCCCCTCGTGCTTGCAGCTTCTTCAACGCCCATTGCGCCGCCGTGCGCACCCCCTCGTCCGCGTCCTCGGCCCATGTCTTCACCAGCGTCGCAAACTGCCCCACCCCGATGTTTCCCATCGCAATGGCCACATTCCGCCGCATCCCTTTGAATCCCGCCCTCCGCACCGGCGAGCCGTTGAACAGCCTCTCAAACTGCGCCTCGTCAAGCTGGCCCAGCCACTCGAGCGCCGGATTCACCAGCTCTGCGCGTGCCTCCAGTTCGGAGTCCGCGCTCAGCGGTGCCTTCCGGTTCCATGGGCACACGTCCTGGCAGATATCGCACCCAAACACCTGCCGCCCCATCCCCTCCATCCACTTCCCGTCAATCGTCCCGCGGTGCTCGATCGTCAGATACGAGATGCACCGCGTCGCGTCCATCTGATAAGGAGCAATCAGCGCCCCCGTCGGACAGGCGTCCAGGCACCGCCTGCAGCTCCCGCACCGGTCCGGAACCGCAAGCGCCGCCTCTTCCGCCTGCACCTCCAGCGATGTCACCAGCACCGCCAAAAATCCATACGACCCCAGCTTCGGATGGATCAGGCAGGTGTTCTTTCCCGTCCAGCCCAGCCCGGCCGCCGTGGCCAGGGAGCGCTCCACCACCGGCCCGGTATCTACGTAGCCCCGCCCTTCAAAGCCGCCAAACCGCTCGCGCAGACGCGTTTCAAGCGCCCTCAGCCGCTGCTTGAGCACCTTGTGATAATCGCTGGGCCTCCGCACTCCGGCCGCATCTCGGCGGCTGCTCCACGCGTACCGCGCAATCCACCCCGCGCCCTCCCCGGCCGGCTCAGTCGAAAGCGGCTGCGCGCTGTGATAGTTGGCAAAACACACGATCGCGGAACGCGCCCACGGAAACGGAACGCTCACCCGCGACCGCACCAGCCGTCCTGCTTCCCCGCTCCGTCCCGCTTCGGCCCGCTCCAGGTAGTGCATGGTCCCCGCGCGGCCCTTGCGCACCCACTCCGCAAACCTGCCCGCATCCCGTGCCTCGTCCGCATATGGAATCGCCACCAGCCCAGCCTCGGCAAACCCCGCGTCCCGCGCAAACGCACGTACCCGTTCCCGAGTCAGGCCGAATTCCGAGCTCAGGCCATATGCGGAACTGGTCGAAGAATGGAACATGGAACCGCCGGCACTCCTTCTTGCGTATGGATAATTGTGTCCGAATGCGGACGCCAGGATCGAAACTGAACACCTGGTCCCGCAGCGGGGGGAACCAGGAACGCTCCTAACCCTTGTGATTGCAGCATATTCCCTTCGAACGGATTTGGCCGTCCGAATGCAGGTTCCAGGGTGCAGCGGGCCGCATCAAATAGTAGACGGCCTCAGGACCAAGAAAGCCCTCCTCAAGGAGTTATTATGACGATCGCGATGTGTGAACCAAACGCCGCTCTGGTGATCGCGGCAGATGAATCGGCCCAACCGACCGAACTGGTAAGGGGCCACGATCTGCATCTGCTGGACCGCGTCATGCCGCTGGTGAGTAGTCAATCCGTCTCGCTCGATCTCGCCTCGGTCGAGCGCATCGACGCAGCCGGCATTGCGGCCCTGGTTACGCTCTACGCCGCCGCCTGCCAGGCGGGTCACAACTTCACCGTCTCCAATGCCTCGCCGCGGGTGGCGCAGATTCTGGCCCTCGTCGGTCTGGACCGGTATCTACTCTCTCACAATGTGGCACAGACTTCGCATTGCGGCCCTCGGCTCTGCCAGACCGCCGCCTGATTCCCGCCACACCGGCTCCAAATCCTGCCCCTTGAGCCGGTTCCCGTCCCAAATTGTGAAAACACTCACCCGAGAATACAAGGGAATTCCCTTGCCAAACGAATCGTCTGTGACGAATGGCACAGGCAATCGTATACTTGTGGGGCTATTTGTACTATGGACGAATCAATACCGCGACGCGCTGTATCGGATGTCTGGATGACTCGCA
>DASWZM010000135.1:0-5431 GCA_036404455.1 Occallatibacter sp.
GCCAAAGTCGACGAAATCTATTCCCTGATCCCAGATTTCGCCGGCTTCACCGTCAAAGCCGACTCCGAGGGCCAGCCCGGCCCCGCCAGCTACGGCCGCACCCCCGCCGACGCCGCCAACCTCCTCGCCTCTGCGCTCGCGCCCCACAACGGCGTAGTCCTCTACCGCGCCTTCGTCTACAACCACCACCTCGATTGGCGCGACCCCAAAGCCGATCGCGCACGCGCCGCCTACGACATCTTCCACCCCCTCGACGGCAAGTTCCTTCCCAACGTCATCGTCCAAACCAAGGAAGGCCCCATTGACTTCCAGGCCCGCGAGCCCGTCTCGCCCCTTTTCGCGGGCCTCCGCCAAACCGCCCAGGCCATGGAAGTCGAAATCACCCAGGAATACACAGGCCAGCAGCTTCATCTCGTTTACCTTGCCCCCATGTGGAAGCAGGTTCTCGACTTCGACCTCCACGCCGGCAACAAATCCACGCCTGTGAAGGAAATCCTCGCCGGCAAGTCGTTCCATCAGCCCCTCGGCGGCATGGTCGCCGTCGCCGGCATCGGCCGCGACCGCTGGCTCGGCTCCCCGCTCGCTCTCGCCAACCTCTACGCCTTCGGCCGACTCGCCTGGGACCCCAACCTCACCCCCGAACAGATCGCCGCCGAGTGGACCAGGCAAACCAACAGCACCGATCCCCAGGTCGTCAGCACTGTCGTAAAAATGCTCATGCAATCCTGGCCCACCTACGAGGCCTACACCGGCCCCCTCGGCACGCAGACCCTCACCGATATCACAGGCAGCCATTACGGCCCCAACATCGAGTCCAGCGAGCGCAACGGCTGGGGCCAGTGGCACGACGCCGATCAGCTCGGCATTGGCAAGGACCGCACCGTTTCGACCGGCAGCGGCTACGCAGGCCAATACCCGCCCGCCGTAGCCCAGCTCTACGAGTCCCTCGCCACCACCCCCGACGAACTCCTCCTCTTCTTCCACCACGTGCCCTACACCTACCGCCTTCACTCTGGCAAAACCGTCATCCAGCACATCTACGACAGCCATTACGACGGCGCAGCGGAGGCCGCCCAGCTCATCGACGAATGGTCCTCGCTCAAAGCCCGTATCGACCCCAGCCTGTACGCAGACGTCCTCGCCCGCCTCGAGTACCAGGCCGGCCACGCCATCGTCTGGCGCGACGCCATTGTGCAATACTTCCTCAAGCTGACCGGCATCCCTGACGAGAAGGGCCGCGCCGGCCACTATCCCGGACGCCTCGAAGCCGAAGACGCCCGTCTCACCGGCTACAAGGTCATTGCCGTCACCCCGTGGGAAGACGCCTCCAACGGCAAAGCCGTGAGCTGCCCGTTCCCTGAACCGGCAGCCGGATTTAGGAAGGATGAAGGGGACGGGCTTCAGCCCGTCCGATCGCAGGCAGGCGGTGAGGGTACGGCTTTAGCCGCTGAGGGAATGCGCAGCTGCTCCGCCGACTGGACCTACGCCGGTCCCGCCGGCCGCTACAACATTGCTGTCCAGTACTTCGACCTCCAAGGCGGCACAGCCCAATTCACACTCAAGGTAAACCACCAACCCGCCTCTTCTTGGCCCGCCGACGCCACCCTACCCTCGCGCCGTCCCAACGGCGACAACTCCACGCGCCACACCATCCCCAACATCGATCTGAAGCCCGGCGACGTCCTCCGCATCGAAGGCACACCCGACGGCTCCGACCCCGCCGCCCTCGATTACATCGAAATCCTGCCCGCGTCCTGACTTCACCCCACCGCCGGCAGCCCCGCCAGCGCCATCGCAATCTCCTCCGCCGGATACTCGTAGTTCTCGAGCTTCCCCGCCTGGTAGTCGATATACGACTGCATGTCGAAGTGCCCATGCCCGGACAGGTTGAACAGAATCGTCCGCTCCTTGCCCTCTTCCTTGGCCTTCAGCGCCTCGCCGATCGCCGCCGCAATCGCATGGTTCGCCTCCGGCGCCGGAATGATCCCCTCCGCCCGCGCAAACTGGATTCCCGCGGCAAACGCATCCAGTTGCTGCACACTCGTGGCCTCGATCAACCCCAGGTCCTTCACGTGGGAAATCAGCGGCGCCATCCCGTGGTAGCGCAGGCCGCCCGCATGAATCCCCGGCGGAATGAACGTCGACCCCAGCGTGTGCATCTTCACCAGCGGCGTCAGGTGCCCGGTGTCGCCAAAATCGTACGTAAACCGTCCCTTGGTTAGGCTGGGGCACGCCGAAGGTTCCACCGCCACCACGCGCGCATGGCACTGCCCCTTGATCTTCCTGCCCAGGTACGGCAAAACCAGCCCCGCAAAGTTCGATCCGCCGCCCGTGCAGCCCACAATGATGTCCGGCTCATCGTCCGCCAGCGCCATCTGCTCAATTGCTTCAAGACCAATCACTGTCTGGTGGAGCAGCACGTGATTCAGCACGCTCCCCAGCGCATACTTTGTCTCCGGGTCTTTCGCCGCCACCTCCACAGCCTCTGAGATCGCAATCCCCAGCGACCCGTTCGTCTCAGGAAATTCGGCCAGAATCGCCCGCCCCGAATCCGTCTCGTTGCTTGGGCTCGCGGTCACTTGCGCTCCAAACGCCTCCATCAGCGCCCGCCGGTAAGGCTTCTGGTTATAGCTCACCCGCACCATGTACACCTTGCACTCGAGGCCAAAAAACGCGCACGCCATCGCCAGCGCCGAACCCCACTGCCCCGCTCCCGTCTCCGTCGAGAGCCGCTTCGTCCCCTCGATCTTGTTGTAGTAAGCCTGCGCCACTGCCGTATTCGGCTTGTGCGACCCCGCCGGGCTCACGCCCTCGTACTTGTAGTAAATCTTCGCCGGCGTATCCAGCGCCTTTTCCAGCCGCCGCGCTCTGAAGAGCGGCGAAGGCCGCCACTGCGCATACACCTGCCGCACCGGGTCGGGAATCTCGATCTCCCGCTCCTGGCTCACCTCCTGCATGATCAGGGCCATGGGAAACAGGGGCGCCAGATCCTCCGGCCCGATCGCCTGCAGCGTCCCAGGGTGCAGGGTCGGCGCCATCGGCATCGGCAGATCGGGAAGAATGTTGTACCACGCGTGTGGAATGCGGTTTGGCGGCAGGTTGTATTGAATGGTTTCCATGCGCACCATCTTACCAGCGCGGACGCCAGCGCCTCGCCTCACCGCCCTAACGCTGGCTCGCCTCGCTGGCCCGCACCCGCCGGTTGAACTCTTCCGACTGTCCCCGCGCCACCGTCAACGGCTGCCACTCGCCGACTTTCAGGTGCTTTGCCAGCAGCACAATCTGTCCGCAATGGTAGGAATAATGCGCCACCTGCCGGTTGATCGCCAGCATCACGGAGTGGGCCTCGCCGCGAATCGCCACCGTCCTCGCAAGATCATCGTCACCCAAAGGCTCCAGGGCCCCGAACACAGAACCCCACCCCTCCTCCCACGCCGCCTGCAGCGCCTCGCGAGTCGCCGGCGGATCCACAAACTCAAGATCCCGCCGTCGGCTTGGCTTCTCTCCGTCGCTGGTCAGGAAATCCGTCCATCGCGACCGCATGTTGCCCGTCATGTGCTTCACGATCACGGCAATCGAGTTCGCTTCCTCGTCCAGCACCGCAACCAGTTGCTCGTCCGTCAACTGCTCCATCGCTCGTTCCGCCAGCTTCTTGTAGTAGCGGAACACCGCCAGCGAATCCTTCAGGTAAGAATGGGTGAATTCCAGCGCCATGCGCCTATTTTCGCACCGCGCCTCAAAATCGCAAGCCTGAAACCTTGTCCTCCGCTAACCTTGCCTAGTCGCGAATTCAACCGCGCAATCCGCCCATCGAAGCGCTACTCTGGAAGACACAAGCCTCAAGCATTCCCCACGGAGGATCATGGCTTTCAACAATTTACTTACCCGGCGCGGCTTTCTGGGCGCATCCGCGTCCGTTGTGGCCGCATCCGCCTTCACCAACCCGCAAACCACATCCGCCCAGCCCACCCCGCCGCTGTCACCGGCCATTGCCGCCCTACCCGTTCTCTCCGCCCAGTCGCGCCCATTCACCAACGCCGAGCGTCTCGCTCGCATCGAGCGCGCCAAACAGATCATGGCAGCGGTCAAAATCGATGCCATCGTCCTCGCCAACAGCACCACCTCATCCGTCTACTTTGCCGGCCTGCGCCTCAACGGGGGCGAGCGCCTCTGGGCCCTTGTACTGCCCGCCAAAGCCAAACCTTTCCTCGTCTGTCCTGCCTTTGAGGAAAGCCGCGCCCGCGAACTTCTCGAAGCGGGTCCGCTCGGCAAAGACGCTGAAGTCCTGGTCTGGCAGGAGGACCAAAGCCCCTTTGCCGCTCTCGGCCGCGGTCTCGCCGATCGCGGTCTTACCGCCGCCACCGTCGGCTTCGACGAGAACATGAAATTCGTTTTCGCCGAGGGCATTCGCGCCGCCAACCCGCACCTCACCATCGTCAGCGCCTCGCCCGTCAGCGCCGGCTGCCGCATGGTCAAGGACGCGCACGAAATCGAGTGTCTCCGCCTCGCCTGCCGCGCCACGCTGCTTGTCTACCGCGCCGTCGCCCAGTCCCTCCAGCCCGGCATGACCACTGCCAACGTCTACGCCCTCATCGCCGCCGCCTACCGCCGCGTCGGATTCGAGGGCGAGGCCAGCCTCAACATCGACGAGTTCACCGCTCTGCCTCACGGTTCGCCCCAGCAGCAAACCCTCCGCGAAGGCAGCATCCTCATGCTCGACGACGGCTGCCGGGTCGAGGGCTACACCTCTGACATCACCCGCACATTTGTCCTCGGCAAAGCGACCGGCAAGATGAAATCCGTCTTCGACCTCGTCCGCCGCGCCCAGTCCGCCGCAATCCTCGCCGCCCGTCCCGGCGTTCCCACCGCGGACGTTGACGCCGCCGCGCGCAAAATCATCGTCGACGGCGGCTACGGCCCCGGCTTCACTTACTTCTCCCACCGCCTCGGCCACGGCATCGGCATGGATATGCACGAGTGGCCCTATTTCGTGAAAAACAACATGTTTGGCTGGGACCCCAACCCGCGCCTAATGGCCGGCAACGTCCTAAGCGACGAGCCCGGCATCTACATCCCCCTCGAGTTCGGATTACGTCTCGAAGACGACCTTCTCATCACCGAATCCGGCTCCGAACTCCTTACCCCGCAAAGCCCGTCCCTCGAAGATCCCTTCGCCAACATGGACTAACTTTGGCGCGGGCCGGCTCATTCGAGCTATGAATCGGCAGTGCGCAGTCCTTACGCTTTCGCCACTTCCACCAGCACGGAATAGAACGTCGCCCCCGCCCCGATATCTGTCAGCCGTTCGCTGGTCAGCGCGTTCACATTGCCGCCATCCGCGTGCAGCTTCGCCCAATCCAGCCGCGCCGCCACCACCCCCGCCGGCACGCTCCCATTCACCAGCGCCGTCAGATGCAACTCGCCGCGGTCG
>DASWZM010000136.1:0-4319 GCA_036404455.1 Occallatibacter sp.
CATAGCCGCCGCGACCGTAGCCGTATCCGCCACGACCGTACCAGCCGCGACCGTACCACGGGCCTACGCCGATGAACGCGCCGCCGTAAAACCACTGCGGCCCGTAATAGCCGTAGGGGGCGCACGCATAGGGGTAGTAAGCATAGTAGCCCCAGTCGCAGACCGGAGGACCGTAAGCCTCAGGGGCGGCAACGACTGCGGGGCCGACTCCGACTCCCACATCCACTTGTGCATTTGCCGTAGCCGCGAACGGCAGAGCCAGAAGCATCGCTATCAGAACCAGGCGCATATTCCGCATAAATTCCTCCTTGTGCTGCCCCGTCCTGTCGATCTGGACCTGGGACCCGGAGGTGACCTCCGTCCACAGCACCTGCCGGCTTCCTGGGTTTCTCTTTCCCAACCGGCTTCTGATATCTCAAACAGCATTTCCGCGGTTTAGTTGCGGTCCTTTTCAAAAGAATCGTTCAATGCAAGGGAAAGAGCAAGGTTTTTCTCCATTTATCCGCAGTCTTGCGTGCTGCCGGACCAACTGCCAGGCAGGAGCCGGAGCTTGAAAGCAGATCGAAGCCCACAAAAAAGCGGCCCCTCCGGTTGGGAGAGGCCGCTCCTTGCAGGCAGTTCAGGCAGAGAGACTACCTGCGGAAACGTTCATGCCCGCGATCCCGGTCGAAACGCCGGTCGAAAACCGGGCCCCGGCCCCAACCCACATGGCCGCGAACAAAGGGGCCGCGGACGCCCACTAAGTTCCAGTATCCGGGAATCCAGTAGCCATTGGCCATGTAGCCGGCCATCCAGACGTATCCGGGTCCAGGGCAGGGCGGAACGTAGGCCACCGGTCCGCGCGCATAGATTCCGAATTCGGCTGCCTGGGCCGTTGTCGCTCCCAGGCCCAATCCGCCAGCCACCACCGCCGCACCCAACATCCAATTCCGCATGGTGCCCATAATCCCTCCATTCCAGCCGGCCAGTTCAGAGGTCAGAGATCAGGGGTCGGCTTGGCGTCTTTCCGGTGTGAGGCTTGTCTCTTGCTGGCTTTCCGGTGCGCCGCTTATGTACTGATTCAACAGGGGTTTTCGGGAAAAGTTGCGGCCGAGGAGCGCAAATAAACTTCCGCAACTTTCTTGAGAATCGGGGTTTATGGCGGCTTTTTTAGCGGGCTGCATGGCCTTGCCCGCGGCAGTGGTACAGTGGAGTTTCGTCCTCCATGTTCGCTACCTCCCAGCACGCGCACTTCATCGGTATTGGCGGCATCGGCATGAGCGGCATTGCCGAGATTCTGCTCAGCTTGGGCATGAAGGTCTCGGGCTCCGATCTGCGCCGCGGGCCGGTGACCGACCGGCTTGCCCAACTGGGGGCTACGATTTATGAAGGCCATGAGGCCGGCCACGTAGCCGGGGCTACGGTCGTGGTCACCAGCTCAGCCGTGGGCCCCATGAATCCCGAGGTGCTGGAGGCGCACGCGCGCAAGATTCCCGTCATTCAGCGCGCGGAGATGCTGGCCGAGCTGATGCGCCTCAAGTACGGCATCGCCATCGCCGGCATGCACGGCAAGACGACCACCACGTCGATGGTGGCCTCGGTGCTCTCTGCCGGCGGCCTTGACCCCACGGTGGTTGTGGGTGGCCGCGTGGACGCTCTCGGCTCCAACGCCCGGCTGGGGACGACGCAATACCTGGTGGCCGAGGCCGACGAGAGCGACCGCTCCTTCCTCAAGCTCTCGCCCATTCTGGCCGTGGTCACAAATCTGGACCGCGAGCACATGGACTGCTATCGCGATATGGCCGACGTGGAGCGCGCCTTTCTGGACTTCATGGACAAGGTGCCGTTTTACGGAGCGGTGACCGCCTGTGTGGACAATCCGCAACTCGCCGCGATTCTGCCCCGTGCCCGCCGTCGCGTGTTTACCTACGGGGTCGCCGCGGAGGCCGACTACCGGCTGGAGTTTCTTGTGGCCGGCGAAGGGCGCTTCGCGCGGTTCCAGGTGAACACGGCTGCCGGACCGCTGGGGCCCTTTGAATTGCATGTTCCCGGACGCCACAACGTGCTCAACGCCACAGCCGCGGTAGCCATCGCCCGCCAGCTTGAGGTTCCCGCGGACAAGATTGCCGTGGGGCTCAACCGCTTTCACGGCGTGGATCGGCGCTTTCAGCAGCGCGGCCAGGCGCGCGGCGTGACCGTAGTGGACGACTATGGCCACCATCCCACGGAGATTCGCGCCACGCTTGCCGCCGCCCGCGAGTGCGGGCACAAACGCGTCTTTGTCGTCTTCCAGCCGCACCGGTACACGCGAACTCTTGATCTTCTGGATGAGTTCGGCGGCGCTTTCAAGGATGCGGATACCGTGATTGTGCTGCCCATCTACGCGGCCAGCGAGGAACCCATCCCCGGCGTGACCGCCGAGCGGCTGGCGGAGAAGATCGAAGGGCCGAAGGTGCAGTTTGCCCTGGATTTCGCTGCCGCGGCTGCTGCGGTTTTGGACGTTGCCCGCGAAGGCGACCTGATCCTGACCCTCGGCGCAGGCAACGTGAGCCAGTTGGCTTCGCAGATACTGGCGGCGCTGGAAGCGAGTTAAACGCCCTGTCAGCGGCTGCTATGATTCCCCCGGCAAACATTATCTGGTTCGAGGTGTTCGTATGGCGCACGGTTCACGCAGAGGTTTTTTGAAGGCAGCTTCGGCTACGGCGGCTGCATTGGCTGTTTCGAGAGGCATTCCGGCCTGGGCGGGCGCTGCCGGCGCATCAGGGCCGGTGCGGGTTTGGGCCACCTTCCGTGACCGGCGCTATGCGCAGGCGGAGCCGCTGGCGTGGAAGCCCGTGACCGAAGTTGCGGCCGACGCCATCGCCCTTGATCCCGGCGCGACCAAACAGGAGATTCTAGGCTTTGGCGGGGCGCTGACCGACGCCACCTGCTACGTGCTCAGCCAGCTCTCGGAAAGCGAGCGCAAGGCCGTGATGCACGACCTCTTTGCTCCGCGCGAGATGGCTCTGAATGTGTGCCGCACCTGCATCGGATCAAGCGACTATTCGCGCACGGCCTACAGCTTCGACGAGAGCGGCGAGCCCGACCCGGAGCTGAAGAAATTCAGCATCGATCACGACAAGGCCTACATTCTGCCCGTGCTGCGCGACGCGCGCAAGGTCAATCCGGAGCTGTTTCTCTTCTCCTCGCCGTGGAGTCCGCCGGGGTGGATGAAGTCCAACGGTTCCATGCTGGGCGGGGCCATGCGCCAAAACAGCTTCGAGCCCTATGCGCGCTACATCTTGAAATTCCTTGAGGGTTACAAGGCTGAGGGCGTAACGATCGATGCGGTCACGGTGCAGAACGAGGTCGATGCCGAACAGAATGGGCGCATGCCCGCTTGCCTGTGGGCGCAGGAGCAGGAGATCGAGTTTGTTGCGAACTTCCTGGGCCCGGCGTTGCGCAAGGCGGGGAGCCCAACCAGGATCTGGGTGCTGGACCACAACTACAACCTGTGGGGCCGGGCCATCGGCGAGTTGAGCGTGCCCGAGGCGAACCAGTACATCGACGGCATTGCCTGGCACGGATACGTAGGCGAACCCTCGGCAATGACCCGCGTGCACGATGCATTCCCGCAGAAGAACGCCTACTGGACCGAGGGCGGATCGGATGTAAAGGCTCCCGACTACCTGACGGACTTTACCCGCTGGGCGGAGACCTTCAACGGCGTGCTGCGCAACTGGGCGCGGTCCATCACCGCGTGGAACCTGGCGCTGGACGAAATGGGAAATCCGAATATCGGGCCATTCTCGTGTGGCGGCGTGGTCACGGTGGAGAATGGGACCCACAAGGTGACGCGCAGCGGGCAGTATTGGGCCTTTGCGCATTATTCGAAGCATGTGCGGCGCGGAGCGAAGGTGATTGCCACCAACGGCGTGGGCGAGGCCGCGGGGCAGGGAACCGCCGGCGCTGTTACCCACACCGCCTTTCGCAACCCGGATGGCAGCTTCGTGGTGGTGCTGGCCAACCGCGGCGCGGAGAAGCGGGTGCAGATGCTGCTGGGATCAAGCGCCCTGGATGTCGATTTGCCGGCTGATTCTGTGCAGACGCTGCAGTGGGCGTGATGCGTTGTGAGCATTGCCGGAATATGAAGAAAGACAACCCGGAGCCTCTGGTGCCTGCGTCGCGTGGACAGACTCCCAGCGGAAGTCGGGCAAGGCAAGACATGGCTTGCCCGCCCGCCTTCAACCGCTTATTCGGCCAACGTGAATGTTACTGTGACGGTCGTCTTGACCTCGATCGGATCACCGTTGAGGAGGAAGGGTTGATAGCGCCATTGCTTCACCGCATCGAGCGCCGCC
>DASWZM010000137.1:0-2129 GCA_036404455.1 Occallatibacter sp.
GGCGTGGAGGCGAACGATCCGAAGCTGGATAACTTCGTGAAGCAAATCAGTTACTTTCCGCTGAATTTCGACGATCCGGCGAGTTATACAGGCCTGAAGGCTGAATTAGAGCGCATCGACAAGGAAAAGGGGATCGGCGGCCACCGGTTGTTCTACCTGGCAACGGCTCCGGAGTTTTTTGCCGGGATTATCGAAAACCTGGGCGCGCAGGGGATGGCGGCGCCGGAACAGGGAAAGACGGCGGTGGTGATCGAGAAGCCGTTCGGCCACGACCTGGATTCGGCGCGGGAGCTGAACCACCAGGTGAACGCCGTGTTTCACGAGAGCCAGGTGTTCCGCATCGACCACTACCTGGGCAAGGAGACGGTGCAGAATATCCTGGTGTTCCGGTTTGCCAATGGGATATTCGAACCTCTCTGGAACCGGAATTACATCGATCACGTGCAGATTACGGCTGCGGAGACGCTGGGCGTGGAAGGGCGCGGGCCGTTCTACGAGAAGGCGGGGGCGCTGCGGGACGTGGTGCAGAACCACATGATGGAGCTGCTGAGTTTTGTGACCATGGAGCCGCCGTCGAGCTTTGAGGCGGAGAGCGTGCGGCGGGAAAAGCTGAAGGTGTGGCAGGCGATTCCGCCGATACCGATCCTGAACACGGTGCGCGGGCAGTATGGGCCGGGGCTGGTGAACGGGCAGCACGTGGTGGGTTATCGGGACGAAGAGCGGGTAAATCCGGAGTCGGGGACGGAGACCTATGCGGCGCTGCGGCTGGAGATCGAGAACTGGCGATGGGCGGGGGTTCCGATTTATCTGCGCGCGGGCAAGCGGCTGAAGAAGCAGGCCACGGAGATCAGCATCCAGTTCAAGGAACCGCCGCTGCTGATTTTCAGCCGGCTGCAAAACACCGGACCTTGCCAGGAGATTCAGCCGAACCTGCTGACGATTCGCATCCAGCCGGACGAGGGGATTGCGCTGCGGTTTGGGGCCAAGGTGCCCACCTCATCGAATATGGACGTGTGCCCGGTGAACATGGACTTCGACTATGCGGCGGTGTTTGGCAAGTCGAGCGCGAACGGCTATGAGCGTCTGCTGCTGGACGCGATGCTGGGGGACCAGACGCTGTTCTCGCACCGCGACGGCGTGGAGACGACGTGGGCGCTGTATACGCCGATATTGCAGGCGTGGGCGGCAAAGAGGGCGGAGGTTTTCCCGAATTACTTTGCCGGGAAGTGGGGACCGGAGTGCTCGGACCGGCTGCTGGAGCGCGGCGGGCATGAGTGGAGGAACGATCTGGGGAGAAAGACCTAGCTAACAGCTGACAGCTCACAGAAGACAGTTTTCGGGCTGCGGCAGGTTGGCTTCTTTGGTTTCCCAAGTCTCAGATAGAGAGCTGGAGCACGCGAGTTTTGTCGGGCTCGCAGATTTGTGGAAATCTATATAAGACTTTTAAGAGACGATAAAAGGCGTTAGATAGATGGAGCTTTCCCACCTTAACCGCGATGGGGCTGCGGTGAAGGTGGGGCACCCGCTTTGTGCGGGCTATTCGTAGATGATTTTTACGAAGATGCCGTCTGGGAGTTCACCTTCGAGAAGGTGGACTACACCGTTTTTTACGTAGCCTTCGAGGATCTGGCGGGTTGGTTTGGCGGGGGGCGGTTGATGGGGGCGGGCGGCTGCGGAAGCTGCCGGCTTGCCGGCTGGATGGCTGGCCGACTTGCTGACTTGCTGGCCGGCTGGCCCGCCCGAGGGCTGAGTCGCCGATATGCCCATGCCCTTGTCCATGGCTTGGTTCGCGAGGCGGTCGGCTTCCTGGTTTCCGCCGCGGAGGGTGTGGCGCATCTCGAAACGGTCGAGGCGGGCTGCGAGGCGTTTGGCTTCTTGCCAGAGGGGACGCAGGACAGGGCTTGCAACTTTGTACTGGCCCTTCATCTGCTTGACCATCAGTTCGGAATCGGAGACGACGCGGAGGCGCTTAGCGCCATGCTCGAGGGCCCAGGCGAGGACGGCCAGGAGACCGGAGTACTCGGCGTAGTTGTTGGTCTGGACGCCCAGGAAGTCGCTGATGCGGGCGACGATGCGTCCGCGGGGGTCTTCAATGACGGCGCCGTAGCCGGAGGGGCCGGGGTTGCCGC
>DASWZM010000138.1:0-1980 GCA_036404455.1 Occallatibacter sp.
GGTTTGCTGGATGGCGCGGGCGATTCCCTGCCCGTGCTCGGGCCCGAAGATGAGAGTGCGCAGGATGAGCAGGTCGAGCGTTCCCTGCAGGAGTTCGAGGCGTCCCGGTTTTTGGGTAGACACTTTACCTGAGTATGGGACCGGTTGGGTAAAATGTCAACCTGAAGGACGTTTAACCTGCGCAATGTCCTCCCACCATACCGCCGCCATCCGTGAAGGCGGGTTCCGTAGCGGGTGCGCGCGGAGCGGGGCCGGGGACAGGCGCCAAGGGTGCAATCTCATGCCGCGGTGGGGTCGATCCGCGTGGCTTTGCCCGTTCTTGCGCGCGAATTCTTGAAAGAATCCGCACTCCATCCCCATTGGAACTGTATGAAGTCACTTCACGCTGCTCTGTGGTCCTTGTTACCCGCCCTGGCATTCATTCTCCCAGCGACCGCGCTAGCTGACATCACCCAAACGGTGACCCTCTCCACCGCCAGTCCAACAAACCTGAACCTCGACACGGGCGCAGCCGCCAATTCCAGCGGAGACTTCCAGTTCAGTTCCGCCGGGATCGCTCCACTTGGCGCGGCGACTACGCTCAATGTCGGCATCCAGACGGCGGCCGGTTTCGCGGCCACCTCTCAGCTGGTGGTCGAGCTGTATCCCGGTTACTCCACCGCGACCATCGCCACCGCCGCTCTGGAAACGACAGTGGGTCCCCTGACGGACATGTTTTTCGTCCACACAAATGGCGGCCATTGGGCCAAGGTGCTGGTAACCGGGTCAACCAGCTCGACCATTACCCTCATGTTCACCACGTTCGGCGTGACGGGCGGCGCAACTACCGGCCCGCCCACCATCACCGCGATTCGCAATAACTCCAGCAACATCTTCGCCGGTTTCCCGAACTACGGGATCGCCCCCAGCAGCATCTTCGTGATCGTCGGAACGGGCCTCGCCGACCCCGGCACTCCGGTATTGCAATCCAGCGCAGCGCCGGGGCTTCAGCTGACGCTAAACGGAGCCAGCATCTCCGCTACGGTGGCGGGGGTCACCGTTGAGCCGGCGATTTATTACACCAGCCCCACCCAGATTGCCGCCGTGCTCCCGGCATCTACACCGGTTGGAACCGGCACGCTGACCGTCACCTACAAAGGGGTGGCGAGCAACGCCGAGCCGCTCGTGGTGGTACCCGCCGCGCTCGGCATCAATACCTTCTACACCAACTCCGCCGTCGCCACCGACGCCATCACCGGCGCCCTCCTGTCCTATACCGCCTCCGGAACACCCGGCGAGACCATCGTTCTCTGGACCACGGGCCTGGGGGCCGACCCGTCCGACAGCGACACCACCTATACGGCCACGCCTCACGCCGTGGCCACTCCCCTGCAGATCTATATCGACGGCACGCCCGCCACCATTCTCTATCAGGGGTCGGCCGGCTATCCGGGTGTCAATCAGATAAATCTCACCATACCTGGGTCCACGCCGAACGGCTGTTGGATCGCGATCGTGGCTGTGTCGAATGGCGTGACGAGCAATATCGCGACCCTCCCCGTGAACAGCGGAGGGGGCGCTTGCCTCGACCCCGTCAACGGTCTAAGCGGCGCCCAGATGGTGCCGGGCTCGCAAACCTTACGCACCGGCTTCGCCGGACTGATTCAGACCGCCAGGACGGCGGCGAACGGAACCGTTACCTATAGCACCAGCGCCACCGGTGCGTTCGAGAAATACCAAGGCATTTACTCGCCCACCAACCCCGTGTCGCCAGGCGGATGTCTGGTCAGCAATCTGACGCCGGTAGGCGTAGGAACCTTCACCGGCCTCGATCCGGGGCAAATCGGGCTTATCGGTCCCAGTGGGCTTTCGGTCGCGCTGGCAAACCAGTTAGGCATCAAGGGAGCTTTCTTCGCAGCTCTGACGGCCGGCGCGATTCCGCAATCCGGAGGCTCCTACACTTTTCAAGGAACGGGAGGAGCCGATGTGGGCTCGTTCACC
>DASWZM010000139.1:0-1755 GCA_036404455.1 Occallatibacter sp.
GACCGGAAGCTGCCCCCGCCGGCCCGAGATCCGGGTCCGCACGCAGACGACAGGTTGTTGAAACTGGAGAAGTTCTTTGCGGATGGGAACTGTCCGCTACGCAACGCTTCCGCCGATTTTCTGGAGGCGGCGGACCGCTACGCTCTCGATTGGAGGCTGCTGCCGAGCATCTCCATCGTCGAGTCCAGCGGAGGGAAGGTCTTTCGAAACAATAACGTGCTGGGATGGGGCTCGTGCAATCGCCGGTTTCGGTCCGTACGCGCAGGAATCCATCTGGTGGCCTCCAGGCTGGCCACCTCGACACTCTACCGGGATAAGGGCCTGGACGACGTACTGGCTACCTACAACCCAGACCCGGAGTACGTCTCCAGGGTGAAATCGGTCATGCGAAGATTAAGCTCGGCGGCTACCCGGTCTGAAACAAGGCTGAATTAGCCCTGCAACAGGTGGACGCCAAGATAGAGCCCGCCAAAGACCAGGATCGAAACCAAAATGCCAAGGCTCCAGCGGAGCACTCGCTCCCTGGAGCTGACTTCCCTTTGGTCGTCCAGCTTCATGTGCTCGTCGAGGCTCTCAAACATTGATGCACCTCCTGTGCGTACTAGGCCGGTCTACTAATGTTGCCCTGGTGCGGATGAATCCCAGCCTGAGTATAGTCTCGACTCGTGGAAAAAGCACGCGAAATAATCGCTCCGCTAACCGGAATTCTACTCAAACAACGGCTTACCGGCGCTCGCGGCCAGCGACGATTCCAAATGGGGCAGGCCCGCCCACACCCGGGTTTCGGCTCCGTAACCGTTACGGCTCGGTTACGATTCTTCGTGCTTGCAGGAGCTTACCCGGCCGCATCCGTAAGCGAGCCCTCATCAGGCCCCCGCCGCCGCTCGCGCCATGGCGGAGCGGCCACGCCGGGCCAGCAGCGGCAGAATCAGCGACACCAGCATCACCACGGCGATCACCTGGAGGGCCTGCCCATAGTGCCCGGTGCTCTGGCGCACGTGTGCAATCAGAATGGGTGAAGGAATGGCCGCCGCGCCCCAGGCCAGCAGGATCCATCCGTAGATTCCCCCCATGTATTTCGAACCGAAAAAGTCGGCGGTGAACGACGGCATGGTGCCGAAGCCGGCGCCATAACAGAGGCCGATGAGGGCCACCGCGGCGGTGAACAGCGTGGCGTCGTGCAGACGCGGCATGGTGAAGAAGATCGCCGCCTGGATGGCGAAAAGCAGGAAGTACACCGAGGCGCGGCCGATCAGGTCCGACATGAATGCCCAGAAGACGCGCCCAACCGCGTTGAAGATGGAGATGACGCCGACGATGCCGGCGGCGGAGACCGCAGTCAAACCGGCCAGTTGCTGGGCCATCGGCGACGCCTGGCTGATGATCATGATGCCCGCCGAAACGTTGAGGAACAACATCCCCCACAGCAGCCAGAAGCGCCACGTCGACATGGCCTCGCCCACCGTGTAATCCACCGTACTGGCCGCTCTGGATACCGCCGTGCGCGGCTCCCAGCCCGCCGGACGCCAGCCCTGCGGAGGATTCGCGTAGAACTGCGCCGCCGCCACCACCAGGATTAGATAGACTATGCCGAAGCTGGCAAAGGCGACCGGAATGCCCTGGGCTATGATGACGCGCGCGGCGATGGGGCTCATCACCAGCGCGCCCGCGCCGTAGCCAAACACGGCCACGCCGGTCATCAGCCCGCGGCGGTCGGGGAACCATTTGGTCAGCGTGGCCACCGGGCAGATGTAG
>DASWZM010000140.1:0-2682 GCA_036404455.1 Occallatibacter sp.
CGAGTTGCGCTAGGTGTAGGGGGGGACGGCTTGCCGCCCCCTAGTTCCGCATTCACCCTGCGGAACGCCGGGTAGGGCAAGCCCTACGCGTGCCCCCCAAAATAGTACTGAACAGGATTCGCATTTTTCGTTATGTAAGGAGGCATGCAAACCGCCCAAACGATTCTACACGTGTTGTCCAGCCCGGAAGTCGTTCGGCAGGTCAAGGATTGGCTGCGGGAGACCCCCCACGCGGGACGTTCGGCTCTGGCGCGTGTTTTGTGCTCGACCTTGAAGCTGCAGGACCGAGGCGGGAAGCCGCGCGAGGCGGGAGTTCTGGTGGCGCTGCGCACCCTGGAGGCACGAGGTTTCTGGAAGCTCCCGCCGGCGCCGCCGACCCGCGCCCCCCAGCAACCCCGACGGCTGGGCACGGCGGTCCCGCCACCCCAGGCGGTCCCTGCCCAGGTCGAGCGGGTGCAGGGCCTGCGGCTGGTGGAAGTCCGGGCGGCAGAGGAGGAACGGTTTCGCACCTGGAACGAGTTGATGTGGACCGAGCATCCCTTGCGGGACGGCCGCTTGGTGGGCCGGCAATTGCGCTATCTGATCGGCTCGGAGCACGGCTGGTTGGGAGCGCTGGGTTTCGGTTCCTGCGCTTTGCGTCTGCGCGAGCGCGATGCCTGGATGGGCTGGGACCGGGCCACCCGCCAGCGCTTTCAGGAACGGGTGATCAACCTGACGCGTTTCCTCATTCGCCCGCAAGTGCGCTGTCAGAATCTGGCCAGCCGGGTGTTGAGCCTGTGCGGGGAGCGGGTGGGGAGAGACTTTGCCGCCCACTACGGTTTCGAGCCTTGGCTCCTGGAAAGCTTCGTGGATACCGCGCAGCATGCCGGAACCTGCTATCAAGCTGCCAACTGGTTGCGGGTCGGTACCACCACGGGACGAGGACGGAGCGCGCCGCCGCCGCCGCGCAAGACCCCCAAGGCGGTCTACGTTTACGAACTGAAGCGGGACTGGCGGCGGCAGATGGGCATTCCCCCGCGCCACGAGCAGATCCCAGCGCGGGGTCTGGAAGAAGGTCTGGAAAACGCCTCTTGGGTGGAAGCGGAGTTCGGAAACGTCGACTTGGGTCATCAGGATCGGGAGCAACGCTTAGTGCGCATTGCCGCCATCAAGGCGCAGAACCCGGCGGCCTCGTATACCGAATGCTGCGCGGGAAATCGGCACGAACTGAAAGCCTATTATCGCTTCATCGATAAGGAGGAGGAAGCCCTCAGTGTGCCCGCCATCCTGAAGGGGCATCGGGAACGCACGGTGGGACGCATGAAGGGTTTACGGCGCGTGTTGGTGATTCAGGACACCACCGACCTGGACTTTTCCCAACGGCTGCACTGCAATGGGCTGGGCGACATCGGCAAGAACCAAACCGGCACGGTCAGTCAGGGGCTGAAGATGCACTCGTCGTTGGCGGTCTCGGAAACCGGTCTGCCGCTGGGAGTGCTCGACACCGAAATTTACGCGGCGCATTGGGCGGGGAAAAGGACCGACTCCTGGCCGATCGAAAAGAAAGCATCGTATCGTTGGCTGCGCACCCTGGACAGGGTGAACGAGTGCAAGGCCTATCTGCCCGACACGGAAGTAGTGGTAGTGGGGGATCGGGAGAGCGACATCTTCGAGTTATTCGACCACCGACGGCGCCAGACGCCGCGTGTTCACCTGCTGGTGCGGGCGCAGCACAATCGGAGCTTGCCGGAGTCGGCAGACAAACTGTTTGACCACCGGGCGGCGCTGCCGGTGATGGCGGAAGCGCAGATCGAAGTTCCTCGGCAGCGAGAAAAGCCCGCGAAGCGCGGCCATCCGGGGTGCCAGGCGCTACCGGCACGCCCGGCGCAAGTGGAATTGCGGTGGGAGGAGGTGACGGTGGCGGCGCCGCGGACGGGGCCGGCCCGGCATTTACAGCCCCTGGCGCTCTATGCCCTCTTGGTCACCGAACCCCACCCGCCACGCGGTGCCCAGGCCTGGCACTGGGTGTTGTTGACCACCGTCCCCCTCCGCTCGCGGCGTGAGGCGTTGCGATGCCTGCGGGACTATACCCGGCGGTGGCGCATCGAAGATTGGCATCGGGTACTGAAAAGCGGTTGCCGCATCGAAGCCCATCAGCATCACACGGCGCAGAGACTGGCCCGCGCCATCGCCATGGATGCGGTTATTGCTTGGCGGGCCCTGCTGCTGGCCTTACTGGGTCGCGCGGTTCCCGGAATGCCCGGGGAGTGGGTGTTCTCGCCGCAGGAATGCCGGTTGTTGGAAAAGCTTCAGCCCCTGGTTGCGCCAGAAACCGGGAGTAAAAAAAACTCTGCCTGGGAATCGCGCTGATCCTGATCAGCCGCCTGGGAGGAGCACTGAATCGAAGCTCGCGAGAGCCGCCAGGCCCACAGACCCTCTTACGCGGGCTGACACGACTGCACGATATGGTCTGGGGACATCGTTTACTTAGTGAGGAATCGTTGGCTACTGTTGCTATCGAAAATTTTGTGGGGCACGCATAGGGCTTGCCCTGCCCTTGTCGTTTGTCCGTGGTGTGGAACGACGGCAGCGCAAGCCCAGTCCCTACGAGACGCTCAAATTGTTTGATAAAAAAAGAAGAATTTACGGTATTGAAATGCAGAGATGGTTCCGGCCCCTGCGGGGGCCCGCTACGCTCCGGGA
>DASWZM010000141.1:0-3973 GCA_036404455.1 Occallatibacter sp.
AGGCCATCGGGCGCGACGACGTTGCCAGGCGGAACATCGAAGTCCGCTGCGGAGAGTCCGCGAAAAGTTTCAAAAAGAGCCACCACGCTGGATGCGATGCTCCAGCGAGAACGGTAGCGAAGCGTGAAAAAAGGCTCAAGAAGCAACTGGTTCTGAAGCAGGGTGAACGAAGGATCGTTCAGCACCTGGCTCAATGACGCCGGCAACGGCGGGCGAAGGTTGCTGTAGAGTGTTGCATCGTCGATGGCCGCAAAGGAGTAGCGGAAGTCGTGGTTGGGCTTGGGAGGTGGAGCATCCTTTGCGGCTATGTCCTGGACTGCTTCATGCTGCGCCGGACTCTCCTGAGCGGCCAATGGCATGGAGGCCGCGAGAAGAAATGCCGGGATCAGGAGGGGAAATCTCATAGGTTGCACACGAGTTGGTTGCGGGAGTTGAAGAAGTTCAGTTGAGACTTATGGTTTCCCAGGTCTCGGAATCGAGACCTGGGGCACCCGGAGTTTTCGAATCACAGAAGTTAAAACCTATCCGTGCGGCCCTGGTAGAAGAGTTTGTCGGGCAACTCGCGCGGGGCTATGCCGGAGTACTCGAGGACGCTCGAGGAGTTATGGCGAATCTGGTCGTAGAGGGTCATGCGGCGGAGCTGGTTTCTGCCTCCTACAGTTATGAAGTCATCGAATGTGGCGCACTTGATGAGCTTGCCGGAGGTGAGATAGAACTCGGCCTTGACGGGGCGGTCATCTTCGGCGCGTACCCAGAAGAGGATGCGCTGGTAGGTTGCGCCCTTGCGCCTGGCGGTGAGATCCAGGACGTGACATTCTTCCGCGCCCACCTTCTCTGTGCGCAGATAGACGGGAGTGTAGTCGGCGGCGTAGTTGGTGCGGGCGACGTCGCCGTTGGAGGCGTCGCCGGAGAGGCGCTCGAGAGGCGTGATGCGAATGGGGCGGCTGGTGTCAGGCAGATAGACCCACATATCGTCGCCGAGCATGAGCAGGTGCTGGCCCTTTTCGCGGGGGCTCATGAATTCGACGTAAGTTTTTTCAGTGCCCTTCTGCGAGACCTCGTAGAGCTTTTCCTCGTCGGCCTTGCCGGATTCGAAGCTGGTGATCTTGACGTGCAGCACGTAAGAGGGCCAGCCGTTGCGAAAGGCGTCGGCGCGCTTGAGTATGGCTGCGGCTTCAGGATTGGTTGAAGGGGTTGCGGCGCGGCAGACCAGCACGCACGTGCAGAGAAAGCCGATGAGGAAGAGCAGCAGGAAGGTTCGCAATACGCAGTTGATCTTAGACATGAGCCAATGCCTCCGCAATTTGCAGCCGGGATGCGCGGATCGCCGGGAGGATGGATGCCAACGCCAGCGAGAAGATGACGACAAGCGATGAGCCGATCATGAGACCGGGCAGGTGGAGGACGCGAAAGGGGATGTTGACGGTGAGTCCCGGAGGCGGCGGCATGTGCAGGCCGGACGCGTTGAGAAGCATGCCGATTAGATTTCCTGCGACGAGGCCAGCGAGAGCTCCGAGGATTCCGGTGAGCGTGGCCTCAAGCATGAACAGCGTGACGATCCAGATGCGGGGCGTGCCCATGGCCAGCATGGTGCCGATTTCGCGGGTGCGCTCAAACATGGCCATGAGCAGCGTGTTGACGCTGGCCATGAGGACCATGAAGAAGACGATGAGCCCGAGAAAAAGGAAGATGCCATCAAACATGGTGCGGACCTGTTTGTAGTAGGTAGCCAGGTCGACCCACTTTCTGAGAGCCATCTGCTGCGGCAGGCCGTTGAGGCGCGGAGTGAGCCAGGCGGCGACCTGGTCAGTGTTTTCAGTTTTGTCGAGACCGACGACGAGGTTGGTGACGCGATCGCATTGCAGCAAGCGCTGCGCGGAAGCGAGTGGGATGCGCAGGTAGCGGGCATCCATCTCGGCATAGCCGGTTTTGACGATGCCGACGATTTGCACGTCGACTCCGTTGAGGGCGCCGTCAGTGGTGACGGCAAGGAGAGTGAGGCCGTCGCCGACTTTGACGTTCATGGACTTGGCCAGGCCGGAGCCGATGAGGGCTTCGACGTCGCTGTTCGGCTTGCCGTCGAGGTCGCGTCCGGAGGCGAGGCGGGGCGTGAAGCCGAGGCTCTTTTCCGCGTTGGGATCGACGGCGCTGCCCATGAAGACGGAGGATTTAACCCCATTCGAAATCATGCCGTAGAACTCGATGCGGGGCGCCACGCCGCGGACGTGGTCGCCGGCTTGGACGGTTGCGCTAACCCTACGCCAGTTGTCGATTCCGGAGTCGAGGACGCGGACTTCGTCGCGGTTGAAGTGGTCGGCGGTGAAGATCTGGATGTGCCCCAGACCGTCGTTGATGGTGTCTTCGCGGAGACCGTGAGTCATAAAGGCGAAAAAGCCGCCGGCGAGCAGGAGTCCGGCGACGCCTCCGCCAACCATGATGAGGGTCATGATGGTGCGCCGGCGGTTGCGGAAGACGTTTCTAAAGGCTAAGAGCAAGAACTTGGCCATGGCTGGCTCCTTCATTCGGGACGTGGGCATTCAGGGTGTCGGCGGTAAGGGTGTCGGCGGTAAGGGTGTCGGCGACGACCTGGCCGTCGCAGAGGCGGACAATGCGGTCAGTGTGTTCGAGGAGGCGAGCATCGTGCGTGGAGAAGATGAAGGTGAGGCCGAGGCGGCGGTTGAGGTCGTGCATGAGGTCGATGAGCTGGGTGGCGTTGCGGGTGTCGAGGTTGGCGGTAGGCTCATCGGCGAGCACCAGGGCGGGACGATGGACGATGGCGCGGGCGACGGCGACACGCTGGCGTTCGCCGCCGGAGAGCAGGTCGGGACGCTGATCGGCGCGGGCGGAGAGGCCGACACTTTCAAGAGCGGCGGCGGCGCGCTGACGGCGTTCGTGGCTGTTGAATCCCTGGACGAGCAGGGGGAACTCGACGTTCTCGGCGGCGGTGAATACGGGGATGAGATTGAAGGTTTGAAAGACGAAACCGATCTTCCGGCGGCGCAGGGCGGTGAGGCGCTTTGGATTCAGCTTGGAGGTGTCTACGCCATCGATGAGGATGCGGCCGGCGGTGGGCTTGTCGATGCAGCCGATGAGGTTGAGGAGGGTGGACTTGCCGCTTCCACTGGGACCGGAGATGGCGAGGAACTCGCCGGCGGCGACGTGGAGGTTCACGTTGTCGAGGGCGCTGACAAAGCGGTGGTCCATGGGGAATCTGCGGGTGACTGCTTCGGCGGTTACGAGCTCAGGCGTTTGGTCGGTTGTATTCATGGGGTGGGCCGGTCCCTTTCCGGAGTTTTTGCTTCCATCCGAAAGGTAGCCGGGTTTGAGGCGAAGGTGCGCGGGGTTTCCGACGAAGGGCACGGAAACCGGATGAGGGGTGGGAATGGGGGGATGAGCTGGAAGAGGCAGCTTGCGAGGGAACAGGGAATAGAAGGACAGCGGGGCGCCGGGATGGCGGGTGGGCGACGGCATCAAGAACTGCACAAAGATAAAGACAAGGACAAGAGCAGAAGCAGGTCCCTCGACTGCGATCGCCGCGGCGACCTCCGCCCAGGATGACGGCTCTATTTCGCTCGGGATGACAGCTTGGCTTCGCTCGGGATGACAGCTTTACTTAGAGCTTGCGGAGGCGGGCGCAGGCTCCGTCGAGGTCGTGGTCCTTCTTGGCGAAGCAGAATCTCAGGAGATTTTCGCCGTGGCCGGGGCGAAAGAAGGCGGAACCGGCGACGGAGGCTACGCCAGTTATCGCCAGTAAGTGTCGGGCTTTTTCGGCGGAGGTTTTGCCAGGGAGGCGGGTGGCGTCGGCTAACACGTAGTAGGCGCCGGAGGGGGTGGTGGGAGTTAGGCCGGCGGCGGTAAGTGCGGATAAGATGCGGGTGCGCTTGGATTGGTGGTCGGTGGCTAACTGGGTGTAGAAGGATGGTGGGAGTTGCTCGAGGCCGGCGGCGGCTCCGTGCTGGAAGGCGGAGGGGGC
>DASWZM010000142.1:0-3015 GCA_036404455.1 Occallatibacter sp.
GGACGCTGCGCCAGGTGGATCATGCCGAGACCGTGCAAGGCGGCGATGGCCTCCTTGGAATCGTCATCGAGGTTCTGGCGAATGACGAGGAGTGCTTTGCGGTCGCCATAGCCGTTGGGGTCCGGGTACGCGATGTCGGCCGCGAGTGAAACGTCGCCGGACATCCTCTTCCAGAGAAAACGGAACTCATCGCGCGTGTACCAGACGTTGTAGCCGGCGGAGTTGATGGCGTACTGCTTCGTGGAGGCGTCGTATGTGGCGCTGCCGGGCACAAGGGCGTTGCCAATGTCAGACTGGCCTTCGAAGATGCCGACAGGCTTGTCGAAGTTCTTGCTGGGCCGGTGGAAGTCTGGCGGAGGCGCAACCTGGGCGTGGGTTGCGGAGCCCGGCTGCGCCCATGCCGGTACGGTTGGTGCAGGTGTTGCCGGTGTTTGTGCGCTGACGAGGTGCGGTGCGGCGCATAGGGTCAGGGCTGGCAGCAGGAAGGTGAGTTTGCTGGAGAAGCGGATGAAACGGATGCGCATAGCAGAGAACTTTAGCAGACATGATCGGGGCGGAGTCCCTTCTGAACCCTGGCATATGAATTGCGAGCTTTCAGAGGTGCCTTAGCGAGGAGGATTGTGCAACGCAAACTTCTCCGACGGTTCCTGGGTTGCAGAAGCCGCCGGAGGTGTTTGCGCTGGGTTTGGGGTTATTGGACTTCGCCGACGTAGACGCCGTAGGGACCGAGCTGGATCTGTCCGAGAGAGGCTGGATCGGCTGCGCCCGGGGTCTTGAGCAGAGTTTTGGTCTGGCCGCCGGAGCCGGGAACGCTGAGGCTGACGGTTTGCGGGTCAGCGGTGAAGTTGACCGAGACCACGACAGCCGGTGCTCCAGGGGATTGGCGCAGCCAGCTCAGAACCTTGGTGTTGGCGGTGTCGAGCATTACGTTCTCGCCGTGGGCGAAGGCAGCGTTGGTCTTCTTCAGGCGGATCAGGGTCTGGTACCAGGTAAAGAGGGAGCCGGGTTTGCCCTCCTCGGCCTTCACGTTGACCGAGGTATACGTTGGCGGGACAGGCAGCCATGGAGTCACTCCTGCCTTGGTGAAGCCGGCGTTGGCGGTCGCGTTCCACTGCATGGGTGTGCGCTCGCCGTCGCGGCCCTTGTCCTTGGGCCAGCCGGTGAGGCCGACGGGGTCTTTCACGTCTTCCTTGCGGGCGGGCGGCGTGGTCTTCATGCCGATTTCATCGCCGTAGTAGAACAGCGCCGTGCCGCGGCTCAAGAACAATATTGTCGAGATGACCCGTTCGATGTCCGTGTCGTGCACGCCGTCGCCGTAGCGGGCGTCCAGGCGCGGATTGTCGTGGTTGTCGAAGACCAGCAACGGAGTATTGCCGCCGATCTGGGTCTCCACATCGTTCAGTTTGGCGCGGAACTCGGCCACGTCCAGCTTGTTGATGAAGCCCAACTGGGTGTCCATGGGCAGATGAAACTCCGGCTTGTCCGCGGCTCCGTACTGCTTGGCGAGTTCGGCGATGTTGGGCAGGTAAGTCTCCCCGATCAGCACCCGCGTGCCGGGGAACTTGTTGGAGTTGAACGTGTCGCTCCAGGCGCGCATCTCCTGCATGACGGGGTGAGTGCCGGGAAGGTTGTTGGTGCGGGTGTCGTTCAAGGCGATGTCGCCGTAGTCATTGAGATAGGATTTGCCATTCTTGTCGAGGAGGACGTCTTCGTCGATGAGGTTGGGGTCCTCGAACAGGGTGGTGATGGCGTCAAACCGGAAGCCGCCCACGCCACGCTTGAGCCAGAAGGCGATGATGTCCTTGAAGGCCTCATGAATTTTGGGGTTGTCCCAGTTGACGTCCGGCTGTTGGATGTAGAACTTGTGGTAGTAGTACTGGCGGGTCTTTTCGTCCCACTCCCATGCCGAGTGGCCAAAGTCCGACTGCCAGTTGTTCGGCGCCTGGCCCTTGTCGGTCGCTGTTTCTCCCTTGCCGTCATGCCACATATACCAGTTGCGGTAGGGGCTGTCGCGTGATGACCGCGACTGAATGAACCACTCGTGCTTATCGGAGGTGTGGTTCATGACCATGTCCATGAGGATGCGGATATGGCGTTTCGCCGCCTCGGCCACCAGCCGGTCAAAGTCCTTGAGCGTGCCGTACTGGGGGTCGATGTTCTTGTAGTCCGAGATGTCGTAGCCGAAATCGACCTGCGGCGAGGGGTAGACAGGGCTGAGCCAGATGGCGTCCACGCCCAGATCCTTCAGGTAGTCGAGCCTCTCGGTAATGCCGTTCAGGTCGCCGATGCCGTCACCGTTGGAGTCCTGGAAACTGCGCGGGTAAATTTCGTAAATGACGGCGTTCCTCCACCAATCCTGGGCGCTGGAGGGGGTTGCGCTGGTGGGTTGGGTTGCGGGTTTGGGGGGCGCGTTCTGCCCTGCCGCGGAAAGCGCCGCGACCCCCAGAGACAGGGCTACGGCGCAGCTTGCGATTCTCTTGGTCCAGTGCATTGGGGTCTCCTCGTCGTGTTTCCGCTGCTCGTAGATCCGGCAGCAGTGTGTCGCAAGCCAAACTATCACATCGGAGCGGGAAACGGATGCCGTTGATTGACTGCACTCGGTCGCAAGGGCCTGGCTCCAGGAACCTGTCCAAAAACTTGCAAGGCCGGTTACGGCGCTTGGTCCAGGGATGCGCTCCCCAGTGCATACGGATAATGGCTGACCTTTTGCAGAAGATTATGTGCCCTCGGCGCATACTGTGAATTGAGTAGGGCGCGACAGCCCGGCAGCAAGGCTGGAGAGCTCCACCAAGCGACGCACAGGTCAGGAAACTGCGCACAAACAGGCGTGGAAGGAGAGGGTCTGCGTGGATTTGGCAAACAAATTATCCCCGTGGACACCGGAAAAGGCGGCCTAACTCCTTTAATGTCTGGACTATGCAAATAACTCGTTTTTGAATCAGATACTTGGAGCGAAACCCCAGTCGTAACTCATTCAGAATGAGGAATTTCCTCAAAAAGACCGGGGGGGGGATG
>DASWZM010000143.1:0-2275 GCA_036404455.1 Occallatibacter sp.
GCCCTCGCCCCCCGCGAGCCCGAACTCGAAGAAGAGATCAAGCTCCTGCTTCTCCCCAAGGACCCCAACGACGAGAAGAACGTCATCCTCGAAATCCGTGCCGGCACCGGCGGCGACGAGGCCTCGCTCTTTGCCGCCGAAATCTTCCGCATGTACACCCGCTTTGCCGAGCAGCACCGCTGGAAGGTCGAGGTGCTTTCGCTCTCCGAGTCCGGCGTGGGCGGCTACAAGGAAGTCATCGCCATCATCGAAGGCGAGCGCGTCTACTCCCAGATGAAGTGGGAGAGCGGCGTGCATCGCGTGCAGCGCGTTCCCGCCACCGAGACCCAGGGCCGCGTCCACACCTCCGCCGTCACCGTCGCCGTGCTCCCCGAGGCCGAGGATGTGGACATCAAGATCGAAGCCAAGGACCTGCGCATCGACACCTTCTGCTCCTCCGGTCCCGGCGGCCAGTCGGTCAACACCACCTACTCCGCCGTCCGCATCACCCACATACCTACCAACACCGTGGTCAGTTGCCAGGACGAGAAATCGCAGATCAAGAACCGCGACAAGGGCATGCGCGTTCTCCGCTCCCGCCTTTACGAAATGGAGATGGACCGCCAGAACGCCGAGTTAGCCAAGACCCGCAAGGAGCAGGTGGGCACCGGTGACCGCAGCGAGAAGATTCGCACCTACAACTTCCCCCAGAACCGCCTCACCGACCACCGCATCGGCCTCACCCTCCACCAGCTCGACCTTGTCATGGAGGGCCGCCTGCAGCCCATCGTCGACGCCCTCATCACCCACTACCAGGCCGAGCAATTGAAGGCCGGCGGCAGCCAGGCAGCGTAAGGGGTCTTGTGCCATCGATTTCATCGTTCCTATTTCAAGGGACTCGTCGTCTCCGATTTGGACCTCATCGTGATCGTGCCCGCGCAGACGCAGAGCTGCTGTTGATGCACCTTCTGCGACGAGACCGCACCTGGTTAATGGCGCATTCCAGCGACGATATTGGCTTCGATCACTGGAAACCGTACTACGAGCTCCTTCAGCGCCGATATCGCGGCGAACCCATTCAATACATCACCGGCGAGACGGAGTTCTACGGCCTTCCCTTTCGCGTCACGCCGGATGTGCTGATTCCCCGCCCGGAAACCGAGCTCCTCGTCGAGAAAGTCCTCGCGTCAGCCGCCAGCTTTCAAGCGCCCCGCATTGTCGACGTCGGCGCCGGCTCCGGAGCCATCGCCGTCGCCCTCGCGCATCATCTGCCTTGCGCCGCAATCACCGCCATCGACCTCTCTCCCGCAGCTCTCACCATCGCCCGGCAAAACGCCGCCCTCAACGCCGTCTCCAGCCGCATTCGCTTCCTGAAAGGCGACCTGCTAGCTCCAGTCGCACACGAACAATTCGAAATCGTAGTCTCCAACCCGCCCTACGTCCCCACCACGGACCGCCCAACTCTCTCCGTCGAAGTCCGCGACCACGAACCCGCCTTAGCCCTCTTCGCCGGGCCCGACGGTCTCGACATCTACCGCCGCCTCATCCCGCAAGCCTTCGCCGCGCTCGTTCCCGGCGGCTTCCTCGCCCTCGAAATCGGTTTCGCCCAATCTCCGGCAATCGCCGATCTCCTCGCCTCCTCCGGCTTCCATCAAATCGAATTCCTCCCCGACCTCCAATCCATCCCCCGCGTAGCCCTCGCCCAGCGCCCATGAACCGGGTGCCCCACCCTCGCCGCGTCTTTGTTTTTGCGGCTAGGGTGGGATTGTCCAATGCTCGCATTACAGGAGTATTGAAAATGCTTTAAGCCATGCCCATGAACCGGGTGCCCCACCTGGGTGCCGGGGTACCCTCAGGGTCGGGGCAGCGCGTCTTTGTTTTTGCGCCTAGGGTGGAAGGCCGCAACACTCAATCACACGTACGAAATCACACGGTCAGAGACCTAGCGCAAGGGTGGGAAACCTCAGATCTCAGCCGTCGCCTGTTTTTGCGATCCCTACGCGGCAGCATCGAAGCGTTCAATCTTGGGCCGCTTTTTGTGGGATGCTTGCCACATATCGTAGCCTGCCTGCAGATCGTACCAAAAGCCGGCGTGGGTTCCGAGCGCGTCCGACAAACGCAGCGACATATCCGCCGATATGCCCGCCGCGCCGTTAAGAATGCTCGAAAGCGTGGTGCGCGAGACATGCAGACACTTGGCGGCAGTAGTTACGTCGATATCTCCAAGGTATTCGCGCAGCACCTTGCCAGGATGAGGCGGATTGAACATTTCCGTCATAGTTTTAACTCCCGTGGT
>DASWZM010000144.1:0-6723 GCA_036404455.1 Occallatibacter sp.
CCCTGCGGATTCGACGGTGGCTGGCAGGGACGGGTTTCAACCCATACCTTTATCCCCTGAGGTAAGCCCTGCAGAGAGTTCGGCCGCAATTCTCCCTGCTTCCGAAGCTTGTGAAGCCAGCGATGCGGCCGTGGAGGAATCTCCGGCTGCGGAGACCACCCCCGCCACGGAGCAGGCGGCCCCCCATGGTTGATCCCGCGGAGGCCATCGGCAAGGCGCGGGCGGCAGTAACCCAGCGCGCGGACCTCCCCGGCATGAGCCTGATGGAGCACCTGGACGAGTTGCGCCGCCGCATCGTCCACTCGGCCATCTATCTGGCCGTGGGGTTCGTTGCGGTGTGGGCCTTTCATGACCGGTTCGTCGGCTTCATCCAGGCGCCGCTCAACCACATCGGCAAGACGCTCGTCTTCACCCACCCCATGGACCCCTTGAACCTGGACCTGCAGGTTTCGCTGGTCGGCGGAGCGATTCTGGCCTCGCCCTTCATCCTCTTCCAGGTCTGGCTGTTCATTGCGCCGGGGCTCTACCAGAAGGAGCGGCGGTTCGTGGTTCCCTTCATGCTGGCCACGGTGGGGTTGTTCCTCGGCGGCGCCTCCTTCGGCTACTATTATGTTCTGCCCGGCGCGCTGAAGATCCTGATCGTCGATTTCGGGCACAACTTCACGCCGATGGTCACCATCGAGGAGTACTCCGGCTTCTTTCTGTCGATCATTCTGGGCCTGGGCATCAGCTTTGAGATGCCGATCCTCATCTTCTTCCTGGCCATGTTCGGCATCGTGAGCCCAAAGTTCTTATGGAAGAACATGCGCTACGCGGTTCTGGCCATCTTCGTTGTGGCGGCCATCATCACCCCCAGCCCCGACCCCTGGACCATGTGCATCTACGCCATCCCCATGCTGGCGCTGTATATGATCGGCATCGGCGTGGCCTGGTGGGTGCATCCCTCGCGCCGCAAGGCCAAGGAAGCCAAAGCAGCCAACGAATCCGCTGGATAAAGAAGCGCTTCGAAAGAGGTTCGGAAGTCCTCCTTTGCGCATGCACCCAGGGAGTGATCTTTTGCAGATGGAAGCCTGTGCCGTCTTCCGCGGTTCCGGGCAAACGCGTGAAATCAGCCGCAACCGCGTTTGCCGGAAATTATGATCGGGCAACGCATAATGGTGAATGTATGCCAAACCTCCGCCAAATGGATGTCCGCCGCGCCTGTCCGTCGCGCCTGCACACTGTGGCGTGGCGGACCCAAACCCAAGAAAAGCGCCCACTTCCCTACCCCCCCCCACCCAAAATGCCCACTTCCGGGCGTGCATTCCCGGCTCGTAGGACCAGATAAGCTATGTATAATCAAACATTTATCGGATAAGTTCAAAGAGCGAACTGTTATCATAATAGTAAACAAAGACCCCCTGAAAACCCCGGTTTTAGGGGCAAAACCCGGCCTTTTTGGTGACTTTGAGGGAAAAACGGCCTTGAAAATAGCCCCTTCTCGGGCTCCCCGCAAGTGTCGCGTCGAAACCAGACCTTTCAGCGTCCGAGTCGAGCAATTCTGGAAACGCCATAGCCACCGAGGGAATGTCCGCCGTGCAACAAGACCTGTTGAGAAAGTCCCAGGGAACCCATACCATGCACTTGCTCTCGTTTTGGAAGAAGATCGCGGCCTTTGTGCTGCTGGCCGCTCCTCTCGCCGCCTCCGCCCAGCAGCACTTCGACGGCGCCAAAGCCTATGAGTACGCCCGCCAGTTTGTGGCCATCGGCCCGCGCTGGCCCACCAGCCAGGGCCACGTCAAGGCCGAAGAGTTCCTGCGCAGCCACTTCCAGCACGACCGGCTCGAAGAGGATACCTTCACGGCCAACACGCCCATTGGCCCTGTCGCCATGCACAACTTCATCGTGCGCTTCCCCGGCAAGAAGGACGGCGTAATCGTGCTGGGAACGCACTACGAGACCAACTACCCGCTGCGTACCATCAACTTTGTGGGCGCGAACGATGGAGGTTCCACCACCGGCCTGCTGCTGGCCATCGCCGATCAACTCCGCGGCAAGACGCTCGACGGCTACTCCGTCTGGCTGGTCTTCTTCGACGGTGAAGAGGCCATTCAGAGCTGGTCAAGCTCCGATTCCACCTATGGCAGCCGCCACCTGGCCGCCAAATGGGGAAGGGACGGAACCCTGGGCCACATCAAGGCCTTTATGCTGGCCGACATGATCGGCGACAAGGACCTGGATATTCAACGCGAAACCAAGTCCACGGATTGGCTGGTCGCACTGGTCCGAAAGGCCGCGAAAAAATTCGGCTATGAGCGCTACTTCTTCCAAACCGAGGAACCGGTCGAAGACGACCACCTGCCGTTCGTCCAGCGCGGTGTGCCCTCGATCGACGTCATAGACCTGGACTACGGACCCAACAACAGCTACCACCACACAGCCCAGGACACCATGGACAAGATCAGCGCCCGCAGCCTGACCATTGACGGAGACGTTTTTCTCGAGACGATAAGGCTTATCAATCAGAGATGAAAAAGATAGGGAACAGGGAACACCTGTAACATTCCCCTATGATTGCCGGCGTTTCCTGGGTTTGGTGGCTGGGGTTTCACGCGGTGGTTGCGGCGCTGCTGGTGGCCGATTCGCTCCTGCCTGGCCACCGGCGCCCCACACGCTACCCGCAGGCTTTTGCGTTGCTCGGCACGGTCGTTCTGGTGTTGGCCGCAACCGGCTTTGCCGCGTGGATCGCCGTGGCCCACGGCCGGCAAACGGCGCTCGAATTCGTAGGCGGTTACGCCATCGAAGCCTCGCTCAGCGTCGACAATCTTTTCATCTTCATGGTCATCTTTCAGGGCTTCCGCATCAGCCCGCAGCGCCAGCACAAAGCCTTGCTGTGGGGCGTGGCCGGTGCGGTGGTGCTGCGCGCTCTGTTTATCGCCGCGGGCATCGCGCTGCTCAGGCGCTTTGACTGGATCACCTGGATCTTCGGCCTGTTCCTGCTCTATGCGGCCTGGCGGTTGGTGCGCGGCGGCTCGGCAAACGCGGCAGTGCCGGAGTGGATTCGCAAATTGCAACCGGCCAAGGGGTCGTTGCTGCCGGTCATACTGGCCATTGAGGTCACCGATGTGCTGTTTGCCATGGATTCCATTCCCGCGGTCCTTGCCATTTCGCACAATCCCTTCGTGGTGTACACGTCGAATATCGCGGCCATCCTGGGCCTGCGCTCGCTTTACTTCGCGCTGGCCTCGCTGCTGGACCGCTTCCGCTATCTGCACTACGGACTGGGGGCAATGCTGGCTTTTGTAGCGCTGAAGATGCTCACCGCCCGCTGGATCGAGGTGCCGATTACGGTGTCGCTGGCAACAATGGGCGCGATCCTGACGGTGTGCGCGGTAGTGTCGTGGGTTGCGGGAGCCAGGGCGAGGGATTAGGCACCAGGGGCCGGATTTGGAAGGTTGAGGGCCTGCCAATTCTCGAATACAACCTGCCTGCTGCTCTTCAGAACTGAGTGCTTGCGGAAGTGCTTGTCGTCCCGCTGCGGGTAATCGTTACGGAAGTGGGCTCCTCGGCTCTCGGTGCGGGCCAGGGCCGAGTGCAGTATGGCGTCGGCGACGCGGGACAGCGCCAGTCCCTCATAAATGCGGCGGCTGGCGTTGCCTTTTTGGACGAAGTGGGCGAGGCCGGATTCGCACTCGGCTTGCGCGGCGAGGCCCTGCCGCAGAGCGGATTCGTGACGCAGCAAACCAGCACAGGCCCACATCGCCTTTTGCAGGTGGTGGATGAACACATCGACGAGATAGTCGTCCTCTCTCGCTTCCGGCCTGAGAGCCGCGGCAGGTTCCGGCGCGGAGAGCAGCGGCAGCCCATCGTCCAGCATCGACCTTGCCGCGCGCGCCCCAAAGACGAGGCCCTCGAGCAGCGAGTTGGAGGCCAGGCGGTTGGCGCCGTGAACGCCGGTGCAGGCCGCCTCGCCAGCGGCGTAAAGGCCGGGCAGAGTGGTGCGGCCAGCCAGATCCGTTTTGATGCCGCCCATCAGGTAATGTGCCGCAGGGCGAACGGGAATCAGGTCGCGTGCCAGATCCAGGCCATGCTGGGCCAGAAAAGCACTGATGCCGGGGAAGCGCTTTTGCAGATCTACGCCCCGGACGTGGCGCATATCGAGATGGACAAGGCGCGAACCGGGTGATGGCGGGCCGGATATCGGGCCGGGTCTTGCGGCCATCCCCTCGCGGGCGATGGCGCGCGCCACCACGTCGCGGGGAGCGAGTTCGAGCAGCGGGTGATAGCGCTCCATGAAGCGTTCTCCGCAGTCGTTGCGGAGGTAGGCGCCCTCCCCCCGCAGGGCTTCAGAGATCAGGAAGCGTGGGACGCCGGGCAGCGAGAGAGCGGTGGGGTGGAACTGGTAAAACTCCATGTCGGCCAGTTCGGCGCCGGCCTGGGCAGCCAAGGCGATGCCGTCGCCGGTGGCTACGGCGGGGTTGGTGGTGTCGGAGTAGACCTGTCCGGCGCCGCCGGCAGCGATGAGCACGGCTCCGGTGCTGATTCGATAGGATTTAAATTCGTGTGCGAGTGGTCCGGCACCGGCCAGATCGGCCCCGATGACGCGGCCATCGACGACGACCAGGCCGGTAACCATGGTCCACTCGGCGAAACGGATGCGCTCGTGGGCGCGTGCAAAAGCGACCAGGGAGCGGCTGATTTCCGCGCCCGTGGCATCGCCGTTGGCGTGAAGGATGCGAGGCAGGGAGTGAGCGCCTTCGCGGGTGCGGAGGAGCTGGCCGCTGCGGCGATCCCCTTCGCCGCCTCCCTCACGATCGAAGTTTGCGCCCCACTCGATCAGCTCGGCTACGCGCACCGGGCCTTCCGATACGAGCACCTCTGCCGCCGGGCGGTAAACTATTCCATCGCCGGCATTTACGGTGTCTTCCAGATGCAGGGCGACGTCTTCGTCACCCTCCATGGCGACGGCGATTCCGCCCTGCGCGTAGTGGGTGTTGGACTCTCCGAGGGACTCCTTGGTGACCACCAGGACATCGCCTTGGCGGGCCAGTTCCACCGCCGCGCGCAGTCCGGCAACGCCCGCACCCATCACCAAAAAGTCAATCTGAGACGCCTTTGCCATAACCTTTGAGGCTAACACTGCGAGAACAGGGTTCAGTTATCAGTGGTCAGAGTCGCATCTTTCAAAAATGGTGACTCCGAGGTCGTCGATTTTGGCGAAATGGTGGCTTGAGGGTTTCCGGTTTGAGAGGAAATAGTGGTGTACAGTTACTGATTTTGGTGTGTTCGTGCGGCTTCAGGCAGCGGGAAATGGAACAAAGGGTGGTACGCAATTGTGCAGTTTGAGAAAAAACGTTTTATGCAATTCTCCCGTTTGAGAACGAGCGTGGTGTCTAACTCACGGGAATTGTGCAGTGGAAGCTCGGGTTGCACCGAAATCTGCTTCAAAGATGCACTTATTGACGATGGGTTTGATGCGCGTTGAGAAAGCGAGCGTGCGGACTGAGCTGACTCCGTAGAACGGCCGTGGTCGCCGCGTATCAGACGCCGAACTGCGAGACGTTGCGGCAACACGTTCACATGACGTGCTTCTTATTGCTCAGACTTGGGTGATGGCGGGGTCTAGAGTTGGAAATGTAAGGATAGATAAACGACAACCCCCGACATTGTGAGGGACATTCAAGGACGGATTCAAAATCCTTATGGTGGCTGCTGCAGCCGGATGGTTCATCGCGGCAACAGAGCATCCCACGCAACACAAGGAACCGCACCCACCTCAAGGGGGGGTCATATATGCGCGGACTCAAAGCTTTAATCGGAACTACGGCATTGCTCGCAGGCCTGGCCCTGGCGGCGCCGGCGGCTAAGGCGCAACTCGTCGTCGACGTCGGCGTTCAACCCGTTTGTGAGTACGGCTATTACGACTATGCGCCGTACGCCTGCTCGCCCTACGGTTTCTACGGGCCGGGGTACTTCTACAACGGCATCTTCCTGGGCATGGGCCCCTGGGCTGGCTGGGGCTACGGCCACGGCTGGGGCGACCATCGCTTCGGCGGCGGTGGCGGCGGAAGTTATCGTGGCGGCGGCGGTTATGCGGCCGGTCGCGGTGGATATGGGGGCGGTCGCGCTGCGTATGCAGGCGGCGGAGCCCGCGTGAATGGCGGAGCACGAGTCAGCGCAGGTCACGCCACAGCGGCGCGTGGCAACACATCGCGCGCATCCCACGCAACAGCTTCCCATGCCTCAGCCGCGCATAGCAGCGGCGGCGGTGGTGGACATGCTGGCGGCGGCGGCGGACATGCTGGCGGCGGTGGTGGTGGACATGCCGGCGGCGGCGGCGGACACCGGTAGCCTATAGCTGCTGCATCAGGCGGCAGTTTGTGCAACAAGCGGCGGAGCATACCAGCTCCGCCGCTTTGCATTTGTGGGGACGTTCCGGGCGCGGACCGCATTTCAACGCTTGTTACCGATGAAGATTCACAGCATCTGATGGGAATCTACCGGCGGAGATTAACCTTTGCCAGGTCGATGATTTCGTTGCCGCGCCCATCGAGAACGGCTTTGATCATGAACAGGCTGAAGCCCTTGATCTGATCGACGGTGATGGTCGGCGGCATGGAGAGTTCCTGGCGGCTGACGATGGCTTCAAGCAGAACAGGCCCGTCATGACTGAGCGCCTGCTCGATCATCGGTCTCACCTGATCCGCCGTTTCGGCCTGGAGCCCAAGGATGCCGGCGGCCTCG
>DASWZM010000145.1:0-2033 GCA_036404455.1 Occallatibacter sp.
GCCTGGACCCCATCTGTGCGCGATCGCTCGCGTTCGCGGAAGCGAATGCATCTATCAGCGGGACGGCCGTGTTGACAAGCTGGTCGTAATCGCGTAGATGGCGTGTTTTAGCCATTCGCTCCCACTCGTTTGGGTTTCTTGGACGACGGAAGTCAGCGGGGCCACCGGCGGGGCCGGATTGAACAGGCTGTGACTTACGGCTGAGGGTGGAGGTATGCTACGGAGGAGCACGGCTGCAGTTAAGGCCCTTTCTTCATTGGTGCGTATGCCCCAACGTCAGCATGGCTCCGGGAAAGCGATTCAACATTGGCGAGGCTCTCGTAGCACTCCCCTAGACCAGAATCTGCGTTCTGGCCGACCCGGGCTGTCGTGTTCGGAAAGGTGGATTTGAGTATGCGGCGAAATGGAGACAACACCAGAAAGCCGGAGAGTGATGTGGAGGTGGAAGGCCTACCGGTGGTTCGGCCCAAGGTGGCGGGGGCCGATTTGGCGAGCGAAATACATTGGGTCTGTGCTCCCACAGTGGATGGGAGGGGGCGCGAGGTAGAAAAGTTCGGAGCGACAACGCCAGAACTAGAAAAGATGGCGGAGTGGCTGAAGGAGCGGAACGTAGAATCGGTGGCGATGGAAAGCACGGGAGTGTACTGGATCGCGCCACACGAGGTTTTGGAGCGGCACGGCTTGGAAGTCGTGCTGGTGAACACGCGCGAGTTGGCGCGCGTGCCTGGGCGGAAGAAGACCGACCGGGTGGACTGTAAATGGATCCAGCGGCTGCACAGTTGCGGGTTGCTGGCGGGTTCGTTTCGTCCCAACGAAGCGGTGTGCATGTTGCGGACGATGGTGCGAGATAAAGCGATCCTGGTAGCCGAGGCGGGGGACTGGTTGCGGCGGATGCAGAAGAGCCTGGACCAGATGAATGTGCGGGTACACCGAGCGGTATCGGACATCGACGGGGCGACGGGAATGGCCATCCTGCGGGCCATCGCAGCGGGGGAGCGAGACGCTGGGAAGCTGGCGAAACTGCGTGATCGGCATTGCCACAAGAGCGAGGCGGAAATCGCCGAACAATTGAGCGGGCACTGGCGCGCGGACCACTTGTTCAGCTTGCAGGAGGCCCTGAAGATGTACGACGCCATTCAGGAGCGGATCACTGAGTATGAAGGGGAGATTCTGCGCCAACTGGGGGAGATGGAGCGGGAGGAGTGCCGAGGGCAAGAGGCGCCCAAGTTGAACAACCCCCAGAAGGCCAAGGCGATCCAGAAGCGAGGGGAAGAACCGATGCGCCAAGCTCTGTACCGGATGGGCGGCGAGGACCTGACGGTGGTCGATGCGATTGGAGTAGGGACAGTCCTAGTGGTGCTCAGTGAATATGGCCCAGATCTGAGCCGGTTTCCTACCGAGAAGCAGTTCGTTTCGCATGTGACCTTAGCTCCGCACAAGCCGCCCAGCGGAGGCAAGCCGGCGAAGAAGAAAAAACGGGGCAGCGCGAGTACCCGTGTAGCTGCCGCGCTGCGGATGGCGGCATTATCGTTGCGCCACAGCGACACGGCGCTGGGAGCTTACTACCGCCAGATTGCACGGCACAAGGACGCAGACGTAGCGGAATTCGCCACGGCACGGAAGCTGGCCACCCTGATCTACCGCCTGCTGCGCTGGAGGAAGCCCTACATCGATGAGGGAGCAGCAGCCTACGAAAAGCGCTACCAGGAAGCTCGTATCCACCGCCTGACTGCCATGGCCAAAGATCTTGGCTACCAACTTACGCCTAGAACTTCGCAGGCCTGATTCGCCGTTCGCGGGAGGGAAGTCACAGACCAGAAGGAAACCCGCGCCAGTGCGGAGAGGGTGCGCAACGATTTCCGGCGCTGTGTTGCCGCCGGCTGCCTGGCTTGAGGTGTCCGATTTTCATCGGGACGGCGATCGAGGCGACCCCAATGTCCGGCTGGAAAGCGGCCACCAAATGCCGGCTGGGAAAGCCGCCACCCAATGTCCGGCTGGAAAGCGGCCACCCAATGTCCGGCTGGAAAGCGGCC
>DASWZM010000146.1:0-2216 GCA_036404455.1 Occallatibacter sp.
CATCGAACAGATACGGAGCTATTGACAGAAAACGATGATTCTCAAGATTGTCAAATACCCCGAGCCGGTGCTCTCCCAGCCCGGCGAGCCGGTCACCGAATTCAACGACGAGTTGCGCCAACTGGTCGCCGACCTGTTCGAGACCACCTACGCCTCGCAGGGCATCGGCCTGGCCGCGCCCCAAGTGGCCGTGTCAAAGCGCGTCACCGTCATCGATCTCAGCATGGGCAAGGACCCCGCTCAGAAGCTGGTGCTCGTCAATCCCGAGATCATCTTCAGCGAGGGCAAGGTCTACGAGGAGGAAGGCTGCCTCAGCTTCCCTGAAATTCGCGAGAAGGTCGTCCGCCACGCCAAAGTCCGCATCCGTGCCCAGGACGTGCACGGCAAGTGGTTCGAGATGGACGGCGAAGACCTGATGTCGCGCTGCATGCAGCATGAGGTCGACCACCTCGACGGCATGTTGTTCATCTTCCGCATGAGCGCACTCAAGCGCGACCTGAACCTGCGCAAGATCCGCAAGCTGCAGCGCGAAGGCAAGTGGTAGGCGCGCAAGGAGCAAAGTGAAACTCGTCTTCTGCGGAACTCCCAGCTTTGCCGTGCCCACACTTGAAGCGCTGCTCGCGGCGGACCATGAAATCGCGCTCGTGGTCTCGCAGCCCGACCGTCCCGTGGGCCGCGCACAGCAGCTCACCGCTCCTCCCGTCAAGCAAGCCGCACTGGCCGCAGGCCTTCCCGTCGCGCAGCCGGAAAGAATCCGCGGCAATCCTGAGTTCCGCACGCAGCTTGAGGCCATCGCCTTCGAACCCATCGCCATCGACGCCATAGTCGTCGTGGCCTACGGCCGCATTATCCCGTCCTGGATGCTGGCTCTGCCGCGCCTCGGATGCATCAACCTGCACGCTTCTCTGCTGCCCAAGTACCGCGGCGCCGCGCCCATTCAGTGGGCCATCGCCAAGGGTGACGCCTTCACCGGCAACACCACCATGCTGCTCGAAGAAGGCCTCGACACCGGCCCCATTCTCCTCCAGCAAACCGTCCCCATCGCCCCCAATCAAACCGCCGTGGACCTCTTTGCCCTGCTCGCAAGCGCCGGCGCCCCGCTGGTCGGCGAAACCCTCGAAGGCCTGGCTGACGGGACCCTCCACCCCCAGCCGCAGAACCACTCTCTCGCCACCATCGCGCCGCTTCTGGACCGTGAAGACGGCCGCATGGACTTTGCCGCCCGCTCCGCCACCGAACTCTGGAATCGCTGGCGCGGCTTTCAGCCCTGGCCAGGCGCCTTCACCCTTCTCGACGGCAAGAAACTCGTCGTACATCGCATGGCGGTTCCGCCCGCGCCCAGCCCAACTGAGTCCGGGGCCGCCGTTCCCGGCCAAATCCGCATTGAAAACCATCGCCTGTTCGTAGCCTGCGCCGGCGACACCTGGCTCGAATTGCTTGAAATTCAACTCGAAGGCAAAAAACGCCTTGCCGCAGCCGAATTCCTGCGCGGCGCTGGAATTGCCAACGGGCTCGCCGCCAACACGCGGTTGGGTTGAGGCCGATGGCTGCCGTCTCACCCGCCCGCAAAGCCGCTTTCCAGGTCCTGATGGCCGTCGGGCGCGGCCACGCCCACTGCGACGACCTGCTCCGCCGCAAGGCCGTCAACGCTCTTTCACCGGCCGACTGCAATTTGGCCACAGCCCTGGTCCTGGGCGTGCTCCGCTGGCAAATCCGTCTCGACCACCAACTGCACGCGCTGCTCTCGCGCCCCAAAGCCAGGCTCGATGCCGAAATCCTCATCGCCCTGCGCCTCGGCGCCTTTCAAATCCTGCATCTGGACCGCATCCCCGCCCGCGCCGCCATTGACGAGAGCGTGGAGTTGGCCAAGCAGGCCGGCCACCGCTTCGCCTCCGGCATGGTCAACGCGGTCCTGCGCAAACTTGCCGGCGCTCCGCGTCTCGATTTTCCGGAAGAGTCTGCGGCGGAACTGGCTCTGGCTTTCGCCCACCCCGCCTGGATGGTCGAGCGCTGGGCCGGCTTCTATGGCATCGAAGCCGCCCGCGCTCTCTGCCGCCACGGGCAGAGCCAGCCCTCGCTCACCCTCCGCATCGGTGACCCCGCGTTCGAGGACGAGCTCGCCGCCACCGGCATCCACCTCCAGCCCGCTGAACTGCTCAGCGCCGCCCGCACGGTAGTCTCCGGCGACCTGACTACCAGCGCGGCCTTTCGCGAGG
>DASWZM010000147.1:0-5325 GCA_036404455.1 Occallatibacter sp.
GAGGGCGTGGCGCTGGTGACTTATCGGACGGTGAAGACAGATGCAAGCTCAGGATTGGGGGCCGCGGCGTTGCGCAGTTCAATATGGACAGAGGAATCGGGGGAATGGCGCATGCGGTTCCATCAGGGGACGCGGGCACTCTGATGACGCGCCTTCACGGCCTTACATTTCGTGGCGGCTGAAGATGTCGTCCTTTTCGCGGGAGGGGCAGTTCGAGCACCCCAGGCAGCAGACAAGCAACACGGCCACTCCCACCGTCACCAGGACGGCGAGAACGCTTGCATTCGTTCCAAACCAATGAATGACGGTATTCATATCCAGGGAACCCATCCGTATGACTCAAAGATTTCGCCGTTCAACCAAATGTTGCGGGCAACTTGATTGAGCTTCAGAGCGCCGGAACCCCGGCGATCCAAGTGTATCATCGGCGATTTTCTCAGTCATCCTGTGATTTTCCACTTGCCATGAAGAGAACAAAAAGCGAAAATAGATCCAAGATGGCATCCGCTCCCAATTCGGGGATGGACCCCATGATGAGCCACGGTCCGCAAGAGAACCATACCCCGGATGGGGGAGCCGGGACTGGCTCAAACGATACACAGCAAACCCCTCCCACGAATCCGGCTCACGATCCCGGCCTGAATTGGCTGTTTGTCGACCTGAACTCGTATTTTGCCTCGGTGGAGCAGGAAGTTCGTCCCGAGCTGCGCGGCGTTCCGGTGGGCGTGGTGCCCATGATGGCCGATACCACCGTCTGCATTGCCGCCAGTTACGAGGCCAAGGCCCACGGCGTGAGGACGGGAACCGTGGTGGCCGACGCCAAGCGCATGTGTCCCGGCCTGGTGCTGGTGGAGGCGCGGCACGAGCTCTACGTCGATTACCATCACCGCATCGTCGAAGCCGTGGAGAGTTGCCTGCCGGTGACGGCGGTGCTCTCGATCGACGAGATGGCCTGCCGTTTGATGGGCCGGGAACGGCCGCTGCTGGCGGCGATGGAGCTGGGCCGGCGGGTGAAGGCGACGATACGCGAAAAGGTGGGTCCCATGCTGCGCAGCTCGGTGGGGCTGGCAACCAACCGCTATCTGGCCAAGATTGCCAGCGACATGGAGAAGCCCGACGGCCTGGTGGCGCTGCCGCTGGACATCCTGCCCGAGGCTCTGCGCCAGCTTGCGCTGCGCGACCTGCCCGGTATCGGCCCCCGCACGGAAAAGCGGCTGAACGAGAAGGGCGTCAGAACAATGGAGGAGCTGCTGGCGCTCGATTGCGAGCAGGCCGGCGCGCTTTGGGGTTCGGTGTGGGGCGAGCGGCTGTGGCACTGGCTCCGTGGCGAAGACTTCGATATGTCGGAAACGGAGCATCTGAAATCGCTGAGCCACCAGCACGTGCTGGCGCCGGAGATGCGCACGGCGGAGCAGGCCTGGGCGGTGGCGCACAAGCTGCTCCACAAGGCGGCCATGCGGCTGCGCGCGGGCGGGTTGTGGGCCAGCAGCATCGGGCTGGCCATCGGGTTTGCGGGGCCGAAGGGCGAGCGGGGGCCGGCGAGTCACCCCAGCGACAAAGACCCGTCGCCGGGGACCCCGGTGAGCACCTACGGCGTGCCGACGAATGGATGGAAAGGCGAGCTGAAGCTGAGCGAGTGCCAGGATAATCAGACGCTCATTGCCGGGCTTTCACGCTTGTGGGCAAGCCGACCCACGGGAGCGGAGTTCGACCATCCGTACTTCCTCGGCGTGCACCTGGACGGGCTGGTGCCGGACCGGCTGCACTCGCTCAACCTGTTCGATGGGACGGAGGACGAGCAGGGCCGGACGCGGCTGCTGGCGGTGATGGATCAACTGAACAACAAATACGGGTTGAGCACGCTGGCGCCGGCCACCATGCTGACCGCGTACAAGGCAGCGCCTACGCGGATCGCGTTTCATAGCATTCCGGAGCTGTTTTGATCGGGCCGGTGGTACTCTTCCTGTCGGGTGCCCTTCGCTCCGGATGAACGGACGCTCGTTGAGGTCTGTGGTTTCCCAGGTCTCAAAAGCGAGAACTGGGGCACCCGCCTTCCACCTCCTACCGAACTTTTTTTTGCTGTAACGCGTACTCTCTGCATCCCCGCGTGCCGATTTTTGCGGATAAGAGAATAGAAGCGAAGCCCATGGCCCACGACTGGCAGCCGGATTTCGAACAACTCGTGGACGAGCACCAGTCGATGGTCTTTTCGCTGGCCTGGCGTATGACCGGCGATCGCGGGCTGGCGGAAGAGATTGCGCAGGATGTTTTTCTGGAACTGGACCGGAACCTGGGCAAGATCGAGACCGCTGCGCATGCCTGCTTCTGGCTGCGGCGGGTGGCGATGAACCGCTCGGCGGATGCGCTGCGGCGGCGGCGGGTGCGGGGCATGGATCTGTGGGTGGAGATGGAGGACGTGCATGGCGTTCCCGCGGAAAATCGCGCGTCTCCGCTAAGTGCGCGGCTGGAGCAACTGCTGGCCACGCTGCCCGAGGCACAGCGCGCGGCGCTGGTTCTGCGCTACCAGGAGGACCTGACGCCGGAGGAGATTGCGGCCACGCTGAAGGCGCCATTGGCCACGGTGAAGAGCCATTTGCAGCGGGGATTGAAGCTGCTGCGGGCCAAGGCGCAGAACCATTTGAAGGAGTACGTCCGGGCCAAGGAGTACCTGGAGGGAGTTTGAAGCGATGGAAGATTTTGAAGATGAATTGCGCCAGGCGCTGGAACGCCGGCCTGCGCCTCCCGGCCTGAAGCGCAGGTTGATGGAGAAGCGGCGCGCGCAACGGACACACCGCCCTGTTGTTCTCTGGCAGCGGCTGGCCGCTTCCATCGTGCTGGCCGCCGTGGTGGGCGGCGGCGTAGTTTGGCGAAACGTGGAGGAACGGCGCAAGGGAGAAGCAGCTCGCCAGCAGGTGTTGACCGCACTGCGCATCACCAGCCGCGCACTCAACCAGATGAACGCGAAGCTCGCGGCCCACGGGCGCGCCGCTCAGGAATAGGGAGAACGAACCATGAGGAACCGGATCATATTCATTACTTTGGCAGCAGCCGTGCTGGCCCTGCCAGCGCTGGCGCAAAGCGACCAGTTGCCAGCACCGCCGCCCATCGAGAAGGAACTGGCCGCGCGGGCTTCCAACGTCACCGAGGTCACGCTGGGCAAGAACATGCTGGCCTTTGCCGCCAAATTCATGAACGGCAAAGACAAGGACGAAGCCGCAACCCGGCAGCTCATCGACGGACTGGACGGCATTTACGTCCGCGAGTATGAGTTCGACAAGGAAGGGCAGTTCTCGATGGAAGAGATCGAGCAACTGCGCAAGTACTTCGAGACCAGCGAGTGGTCGCCGATTGTGCGCGAGCGTGAGCGCAAGACCGGCGAAACCACCGACGTGATGGTCAAGCTGGTGAACGGCGAGACGCACGGGATGTTCATCCTGGAGGTTGAGCCCAAGGAGCTGACCATTGTGCTGATCCTTGGCCCCATTCACATGGACGATCTGGGCAAATTGAAGGGGCTCGCAGGGCTGGGAGCGCTGGGCGATGTGGCCAAGAATGCGGACGGCAAGAACAAAGACAAGGACAAAGACAAGGACAAGGATAAGGACAAGGACAAGAAAGGCGGTAACCAATGAGGCGGTTGTGGTTGATTCCCATCGGTCTTGTGGTCCTGCTGGTTCCGATTGCGGTGCTGGCCAGCGGCGGCGACGGTGGATTTGACGGGGTGGTGCGCTCGATCGAGGGCAGATATCACGTGCGGGCCACACGCATTCCTTTTCTCGGGCTCATCAGCCTGGTCTCGCGAAAAGCCACGCATGGGGGCGTCGGCGGCCTGCACGTGGCGGAATTCGAGTCCTTCACAGAACCTGTGGACGGCGATGAGCTGAACCGCATGGTCGAGGAGAAGCTCGGCTCGGGCTGGGAGCGGATCATTCGCGAGACCGGCCGCGGAGGGCACGAGCAGACTCTGGTCTTCATTCATCCCGAAGGCGAACGGATGGGCCTGTTCGTGGTGGATAAGGACGGCAATGAGATGGATGTGGTCCAGGTCTCGGTCGATCCCAAACACCTGGACGACGACATCGGGCATTACCGGCATCATCGCCAGGACACCGGCAAGGACGGGGACGAATCGGAGTAGGTCTCTGACCGTGTGATATCGTACGTGTGATTGAGTGTCGCGGCCTCCCACCCTAGGCGCAAGAACAAAGACGCGCTGCCCAAAGGGCACCCAGGTGGGGCACCCAGTTTTGGTGCAAAATTATGCGGTCGAAGGCCTAGTTGTCTGATTGCCTGGAACCAAGTTCAACACTGGAATCAAACTGTACCTATACGGCGCATCCGTGGCTGCCTACACTAATTCGTAGTATGGCCAGCCTTGCACCCACGCCGGCGTCGAATTATCGCGGCCGGCTTGCGCCCTCGCCCACCGGCTATCTGCACGTGGGCCACGCGCGGACTTTCTGGACCGCCTGGCAACGGGCGCGCGCCGCGGGCGGCACGCTGGCGATGCGTATGGAGGATCTGGACCCCGGCCGCAGCCGCTCCTCCTACGCAAAGGCCGCAATCGAGGATCTGCGCTGGCTGGGCATCCGCTGGCAGGAGGGTCCGGACAAGGGAGGGCCCTTTGCGCCTTATGAGCAGAGCCGGCGGCGGGCATTCTATCTTGCCGCCTGGCTCAAGCTGCTGCGGCGCGGCCACCTCTACCCCTGCAGTTGCTCGCGCAAGGACATTGAAACGGCGCTCAGCGCGCCCCATGAGAGAGCGCCGGCCGCAACGCACGGTTCGCCATCCCGGGGGAAACCGGACCCTGTGGACGACGAACCCATCTATCCCGGCACTTGCCGGATATTCCAGGGCAATGTTCGGCAAATGGCCGGCCCCACCGTGAAGGAGATCGGGATACCGGATGGCATCAACTGGCGATTCCGCGTTCCGGACGGCGAAGCGGTGGAGTTTGTGGACCGGAACCTGGGCCCGCAGCGCTTTGTGGCCGGCAAGGACTTTGGGGACTTTGTGGTGTGGCGGCGCGACGGCGTGGCGAGCTACCAGCTTGCCTGCGTGGCCGACGACGCGGCCATGTGCATGACGGAAGTGGTGCGCGGGGCGGACCTGCTGATGTCCACGGCGCGGCAGATCCTGCTCAACCGCGCCCTGGGCTACGACAATCCAAGCTGGTTCCACTGCCGCCTGGTCGTGGACCACAACGGCAGGCGCCTGGCCAAGCGCCACGACTCGCTGAGCCTGCGCGCCCTGCGCCAACGCGGGCTTACGCCCATGAACATCCTGTCGGCGGAGCTGCCGTTGGAGGCGTAAACAAGAGGGCCT
>DASWZM010000148.1:0-7518 GCA_036404455.1 Occallatibacter sp.
CGGATGAGCCAGATGAGCGCGCCAAGAAAACACGCGAATGCCAGCAAAGCCGCGATCGGGTCCACGATTTGGTCAGCGTTCGAATAATTGCGCGGTGCTTCCACCATCTCGGGCCAAACGGCGCGTTCCAGCGCATGGTCGGGACCTCCGTCTTCCGGATGCACATGGGTGAAGAGGTAGAACTCGGGGTTGCGGGCAATTTCAGGATGGATGGCAAGGAACTGCGCCAACTGCGGATTGTTGCGGCTGACGTAGTCCTGATTGGCGAGCAGTGAGGGGTCGTGTTCGACAACAGTAGTGAGTGTGGGGCTGAGGCGTAGCAGCTTGATGAGCTCCTCCTGGGTGACGGCCAGGTCTCTGTCGCTGACCGGGACCACCGCGGCAGGGGGTTGGGCGGGCGCGGCGGGGCGCGCCGGCGCTGGTTGGCGAGCGGGCACGGGCGGGGCTTGCGCGGAGGCAAGGGCGGCGAACAGGACGGCAGGCGCCGCTACGGAACGAAGAAGCCAGGGCATGATGCGGGTTTGGCTGGGCATCTGGATGTTTCCTCACTTGAAGAAGGCGTTTGACCTTTTCTGCATAGATAACGGATGAGGAGAGCGATTGGTTAACACGAGCAGAGAGTCGAGAGACGATCTAGACTGGACTTCGAGGATGAGGCTAAGCGGGAATCCTGAGGCAGGGATGGTGAGCGCGAATGAGAGCACAGTTTTCGTTTGGGAAGAGCGGGATTGAGGTTTCGGTCCCGGATGGATTCGAGAGCCAGGTGATCAGGAGCCGGACGGCACGGGCGCTGGAGGATGAGGCGGCGGCGCTCGATTGGGCGCTGGACCACCCGATCGGGTGTGAGCCGCTGGCTGCGCTGGCGGCGGGGAGAAAGACGGCGGCGATCAGCGTGTGCGACATTACGCGGCCGGCGCCGAACCCGGTAACGCTACCACCGCTACTGAGCAGGCTGCACGAGGCGCGTATTCCTGTGGAGGGGATCACGATCCTGATTGCGACGGGGCTGCACCGGGGGGCGACCGAGGACGAGGTGCATACGATTGTGGGAGCGGAGATTGCAGCGAATTACCGCGTGGCGAGCCATGATGCGCGGGCTCTGGCGGAGCACCGGTGGCTGGGGGCTACGGGACGGGGCACGCCGGTGTATATCGACGAACGGTTTGTGGCGGCGGATCTGCACATCACGCTGGGCTTCATTGAGCAGCACCTGATGCTGGGTTTTTCAGGCGGGCGGAAGCTGATTGCTCCGGGACTGGCGGCGCAGGAGACGATCAAGGTGCTGCACTCGCCCAGGTTCATGCGGGAGTCCAGGGCGACGGAGGGATCGATTGCGGGGAATCCGCTGCACGCGGAGTTGCTGGAGATTGCGCGGATGGCGCGGCATGACTTTGTTCTGGATGTGACGCTGACGCTGGAACGGCGGATTTCAGGGGTGTTTGCGGGGGATCCGGTTAAAGCGCACGCGGCGGGGGTCGAGTTTGTGGAGCAGACCTGCCTGGAGAGACTGGAAGAGCCGGTGGATGCGGTGATTACCAGCTCGGCGGGGTATCCGCTGGACCTGACTTTCTACCAGATGGTGAAGGGCATTACGGCGGCGGCGCACATGGTGAAGCCGGGAGGGCGGATTCTGGTGGTGGCGGAGTGCGCGGAGGGTGTGGGATCGGATGAGTTCGCGCGGCGGCTCGAGGGGCTGACGGGTTTCAAGAGTTTTCTCGAGGAGATTCGGCAATCGGCGGTGGAGGTGGACCAGTGGCAACTGGAAAAGCTGGCACTGACGGGTGAGAAGTATGAGCTGTTCTTCTACACGCCGGGGGTTTCGAAGGGACAACTCGGGTTTCTGGGGGCGAGGGCGTACGAGGATTTGAACGAGGCTGTGGCGGCGGCGCTGGACGGGCTGCCGGCGGGAGCGCGGGTGGCGCTGGTGCCGGAGGGGCCATATACGTTTGCGCGGGCGGAGGAGGGGGTGGCGGCGGGGTAGCAGGTTCAAGGAACCGGGGGAAAAGACAATAAGAAGAAACGACATAAAGGGCTGTAGATAGATGGATCTATCGCACCCTACCAGCAAGGACAAAGACGCCGCGAGGGTGGGGCACCCGGCGAGTCAAGAGGGTGAGGCGCCCTGGGGTTTAGCGGTGATGGCTGAAGAGGCCGCCGCCGGAGTGGTGGCCGCCCCCGGAGTGGTGGCCGCCGCCGCCGCCGTGGAACTTGGGAGGCTTGGGGGCCTTGGGGGCGTGGTAGGAGGCATGGGAACTCCAAGAATCGTGACCGCCGCCGAAGGGGTGGAAGCCGCCGGAACGCTCCGGTTTGGGGGAAGACTCGGCGAAGCCGCGGCCGGCTGAGTAGGACCGGGCGTCGGGATAAGACTGGGAATAGGAGCGCTGGGCGAAATCGTTGCGCTGGGGGTTGGACTGCGGTGCGCGCCAGGTTTGCTGCGGACTGGCGTAGGGGGTGGCGGGTCTGCCGGCGTAGGCCTGTGAGGACCCAAAGAATCCGGAACCGTAGCCGCCGGGACGGGCGTAGGGTTGCGGACGGGCGGGCTGGACTGGCTGAGGCTCTGGGCGGTTGTAGGCGTAGTTCCGAAGCGCGGGGCGAACGTAGCTGCCGTAGGGAGCCGAGTAGCCGCGATTGGGAGTCTCAACGGGGCGGTTGCCTGCGTAGTTTTCGGGAACGCGGACAGGCGGACGGGTGAAGGCCGGCGGAGTGTATCCGTTGGCTGGGCGGCTGTAACCCTGTTCCGGGGCGTAGTAGCCGTTGGGCTGGCGGTTTATCCCTCCCGATTGCGGGGCATAGTAGGAACCGCCCTGCGGGGAAGCCCAATGGGCGACCGAGGTGCTTTGCGAAGTGTAATTGGATTGATGGAAGAGAACGGAAGAGGTGAGCCAGTTGAGGGCCCAGCCCGCCCAGCCAAAGGGGGTGTGGCTGAAGGCATTCATGGCCATCCCGAGACCGAACTTTACCGGCGCCGAGCCGGCAATAGATTGCAGTGCGCCGAGAAGTGAAAAGCCCGGATAGGGTGAAACCGGCTGCCCGTAGACGTCCCACGGGTTGTAGGCGGGGACGTAGACGACCTGGGGATTGACGGGGGCCAGCTGGATATAGCCCTGGTTGTAAGCGACGGATTGCTGCGGGGTGCTCTGGAGGGTTCCGGCATCCTGGGCGCGCTGGCGCATCACCTGGATGGTGTCGAGTACATCCTGGGGCTGGTTGTAATAGGCATTGCCGAGGTCGGTGGTCCAGGCAAGGTCGCGGTCCATGAGGGCGAGGACCTGGGGAAACGCGGTAAGGGCCTTGATGCTGGGGTCCCAGTTGGACTGGGCGTCGGCGCCGTAGGCGATCTGGTCAGCAGAGGCATAGCCCTGAGCGCGGAGCCAGTTGTCGGCGGCCACCACCTGGGCGGGGTAAGTGGCCGCGGCCAGGATCTGCGCAACGAGCGTGTCGGGATAGAGCGCGATGGGGGCGACCATTTGCTCGAGCTGCTCGGGAGCGAAGGGCTGCGCGGGGGCCTGCGGCTGCGCATAGGCCGACTGAGGATCATTCAGGCCGGGGCCAGGATAAGCCTGTTGGGGGTAAGGCTGCTGGAGGTAGGGCTGCTGAGCGTAGGCCGGTTGCTGGTTTTGCGGATATTGGCCGTACTGGGGGCTCGGGTACTGGGGGTTCTGGGGCCATGCTTGCTGCGCGAACAGCCCTTGTTGGATCAGGGGCAGGAGGAGCAGAACCATGACCAGAGCGACCAGGCGCCGGAGCGTTTGCGGCACGGTTCCCGTCTCGGTTGCGGGGGCGAGCCTGCGGGGCCCGGCGTGGCGGGACGCGGAAAAAGGCAGGAGAGAAAGCAAGGCGGTGCGCGATTGGCGCAGACAGATCTGGGGTCTCATGTTCCCTCACGGTGGTACCCTGGGGTCGCCCCGAAGCGAACTTGTTGTTCAACCGCCGCAGGCTGCTTTTTCGGCCGGCGGCGAAGGACGAGTATCTAGTCTAGACCCGGCGCCGCGGGGTTAGTTGCGGGAATGTTGGCAGGGGCAGGAAAGATTCCGGTCTTTTCGCAAAAGGGCGGGCTTATTTCGGTAAAGAACGGACAGATTTGGATTGCGCGGGAGGCTGGGAATCGACTCGCGTTGGTAGTTTTGTTTGTCCAGAGGGCGACCGGTGACGGACGTTTCCCGGTTGGCCGTGTTCTGGAATCGTTTGCGATTCGTCGAGCCAGCGGCCGGCGCAAGCTGTTCAGCCAGCAACATCTTCCCGGTTCCCGCATCAGGCAAGAGGGCATAGAATGTGTGCGATGAGTCTTCCCCACAATGAGCCAAAGCTGAGTTACCGCGACCAGGATGGAGAGCATTTTTTCACCCTGGAGCGGGAGTCGACCGCGATCGGCCGTTCGCCCGAACAGGATCTGGTCCTGCGGGAGACCTTCGTCTCGCGACGCCACGCCCTTATCAACCACCAAGACGGCAGTTATGAGTTGGTGGACCAGAACAGTTCGCATGGCACGTATCTGAACGGCGTGCGCATTGAGCGGGCAATACTGCATTCCGGCGACACGGTGCAGTTCGGCTCACTCAATTCCCCGAAATTCCAGTTCCAGCTCGCTGCCAACGGTACGGGCACCGCCAGCTACTCGCTGGCAGACAATCTGCTCACCGCATTCTCCGCATTTGCCCCCGCAACCGCAGAACCTCGCCAACCGGGGCGCGAGATGGAGACGTTGAACTTCCTTCTCAACGCGGCCCGGCAACTGAATGCGGGCGGGGCGATTACGGACATCTTCCATGCTCTGCTGCAGTTGTCGATTCAACTAACCGGCGTGGAACGCGGATTCGTTTTCCTTCGCGAGAACGGCGAAATGCATCTTGCGCTGGGATTGCGGGCAGATGGCAGCATCGTGAAGGAAGACTCGACCGTATCCCGTCGAGCCATGCAGAAGGCGATCGAGAGCGAGTCAAAGTTCTCAGTAAGCGACACCCTTGCCGATGACAATGCCTCGGGCTGGGCCAGCGTGATGACCAATTCCATTCGCAGCATCTATTGCATCCCGCTGCGCAAACAGATTTCCCCGTCCGAACCAAACCGGCTGCTGGGACTGCTCTATCTCGACAGCCAGATCGGCCCCGGAAGTCTGAGTGAAATCGATTCCCAGGTTCTGGACACGGTTGCAACCGAGGCAGCCACACTCCTGCACAACGCTCTGCTTGCCGACTCGGAGTTGAAGGCGCGGCTGGCCGCGGAGGAGCTTGCTGTGGCGGCAAGGATTCACTCCAGCCTGATGTCGATTACGCTGCCCACACTTTCCTATGCGGTATTGCAGGCCAAAAGCATACCTTGCCTGGCCATTGGCGGGGACTTCTACGATGCGGTAGAGTTGGACGACTGCGTATGTGTTGCGATCGCCGATGTTTCAGGCAAAGGCGTGCCCGCATCCATCGTGGCTGCCACGCTGCAAGGCATTATTCACGCCCTGCTGCTGACGGGACAAAGCCTGCCCGAGATTGCAGCACTGGTGAACCGATTCCTGTGTACTCGCAGAGTGGGCAAGTACGCCACTATGGTGCTGCTCAAGCTGTTCCCCGATGGTCAGGCCGAGTTTATAAACTGCGGCCACGTTCCCCCGCTGGTTGTGACTGGCTCCGGGGTGCGCCGGCTGGAAGAAAACAACCTCATCGTCGGGCTTATTCCCGAAGCGAGCTATGCAGCGTCGCATTGCAGGTTAGCTCGCGGAGAGCGCATCCTGCTTACCACCGATGGGATTACAGAGGCGGAAAACAGTGCTGGAGAGCAGTTTGGCGATGCCGGACTGGATAGAGTGGTTCACTTCACGAGTGTCGACTCTATTCTGGATCGTCTGGCCAAGTTTCAGGCGCCAAACGAAGCACAGGATGACTGGACGCTCGTCGATATCCGATACGACGGCGATACCATCCGCTAGACGCGCAACCATGGCCAAGCCCACCTCCATTGCGCACCGCATGCTTACTACAAGGCTCGGCGAGGGTCCGTAGATGTTTGCCGGGGCGTCGAAGCGCATTCTAAGCGTCCTCAGCCTGTTGCGCCCACGGTTTTACCCGCGACTAGAACTGATCTCCTCTTGCTCCTATCGAAAACTCACCCAGGGTTTATGATCGGAAGTGGTGCGGGCTGGAGTGGTCTGCGCCTGCTGATCGGCGGGGGAATGCGGTTGCGGCCTCTGGCTTCGCTCAGGGCAGGCCTTCGACTTAGCTCCGCTCAGGACGACAAAGTGCAGCTTGATCACGAATCCTGATCTTTTTGATTGATTCAGGGACACATCACCAGAAACGGGAAGAGATGCGAGCTAAGACGGCGGTAGTGCTGGGCGCCCAGTGGGGCGACGAGGGCAAAGGGAAGATTGTGGACGTGCTGAGCGAGCGGTTTGCTGCCGTGGCGCGGTACGCCGGCGGGCATAACGCCGGGCACACGGTCATTATTGGCGGGCAGAAGTTTGTCCTGCAATTGATTCCCTGCGGGGTTCTGCGGCCGGGATGCAAGGGGATCATCGGGAACGGGGTGGTTCTGGACCCGATCGCTTTTCTGAAAGAGATTGGCAAGCTGCGGGCGCTGGGCGTGGCGGTGGACGAACAGCTTTTTGTGTCCAACCGGGCACAGGTAATTCTGCCCTATCACAGGATGATTGAATTGGCGGCCGAAAGCGCGCCGGGACGGCAGAAGATTGGGACGACGAGCCGGGGGATCGGTCCGGCGTACGAGGACAAGATGGCGCGGAGCGGGCTGCGGGTGGTGGACCTGCTGCGGCCGGAGCTCTTGAAGACGCACATCGAGGCGGCGTGCGCGGAGAAGAACGCGATTGTGCGGGCGCTGTTCGGAACCGGGACGGACCCGTTGGACCCGGCGAAGATGTATGACGAGTATGCGGCGGCGGCGGACGAGGTGAGGCCGTTTGTGGCGGATACGGGGCGGCTGTTGAACAAGATCCTGGCCGAGGGCGGGAGCGTGATGTTCGAGGGCGCGCAGGGGACGATGCTGGACATCGACCACGGTACCTATCCGTTTGTGACTTCGTCGTCTTCGACAGCGGGCGGGGCGGCGACGGGAACCGGGGTGGGACCGACGGCGATCGGGACGGTAATCTCGGTGACCAAGGCGTATGTGACGCGGGTGGGTGGAGGACCGTTTCCCACCGAGATTCACGACGCCGCGGGGGACCACCTGCGGTCGCGGGGGAACGAGTACGGGGCGGTGACGGGACGGGCGCGGCGTTGCGGTTGGCTGGATATTCCGCTGCTGCGCTACTCGAACCAGGTGAACGGGGCGGAGTGGCTGGTGGTGACCAAGCTGGACGTTCTGGACGAGCTCGAGGAGATTCCGATCTGCGTGGGGTACGAAGCCGGCGGGAAGGTGACGGACGAGATTCCGGCGGACGTGCAGGGGCTCGAGCAGATCAAGCCCGTGTACACGACGCTGAAGGGCTGGCGGGAGCCGACCGTGGGCATCACGAAGTTTGAGAAGCTGCCGCAGGCGGCGCAGGAGTATTTGCGGTTTCAGGAACGG
>DASWZM010000149.1:0-1758 GCA_036404455.1 Occallatibacter sp.
TACAGTCCGCAATTCAAGGCGCGGGTGGCAATGGAGGCCCCTCCGTGCCAACATTGATGAGACAGTTCTCCTGGTCGTAATTACTGAGCAGGGCGAGAATCGACATCAACTTGAAGACCAACGGAATCTCTTCGGCTTCCCCCACGGTTTTGCCCGCCGCGGAACGTAGGGAGGCCGAGCGTAGCGAGGCCGACCGGAGTGCAGGGGTGGGCAAAACCGTCGCGCCCGACCCGCCTGCCCCGCCGCGCCCAGACCCGGAGGTGGTCGCCGACGCCAAGCGCCGGACGTTCACGGCTGAATACAAACAGCACATCCTGGCGGAGGCCGATGCCGCGGCCGCTCAACCCGGCGGCATCGGCGCCTTGCTGCGGCGCGAGGGGCTGTACTCTTCACACTTGGTCACCTGGCGGCGCGAGCGGCGGGCCGGCGTGCTTAAGGGTTTAACCCCGCATAAGCGCGGCCCCAAGTCCAGACGCAATGCGCAAGAGGAGGAGATGCAGAAACTCCGTCAGGAAAACCAGCGCCTGACCGAGCAACTGCGTAAAGCCGAGATCGTCATCGATGTTCAAAAAAAAGTGGGCGCTCTGTTGGGGTGGCCCCTGCCGAAGGCGGACCCCGAGGAGAAACCCTGATGGACGCCGTGATCCATCTGGCCCCCACCGTGGGCGTGGGGGCCGCCTGCGATGCCCTCGGGGTGGCCCGGGCTTCCTTCTATCGGCAGCGCCCCGCCTTGGGTCCGCCGCCCGCATCGCCAGTGCCCGAGCCGGCCGTGCCCGTTGAGCGGTCGGCGCCGGCTCGATCCCTCAGCCCGGGCGAACGCGCCAACGTGCTGACGGTCTTGCATGAGGAGCGATTCCAGGACCGCTCCCCCGCCGCCGTGCAGGCCACCTTGCTCGACGAAGGCCAATACTTCTGTTCGGTCCGCACCATGTACCGCATCCTCGAGCAAGAGGGAGAGTCGCGCGAACGTCGCGATCAGCTCGTGCATCCGGCCTACCAGAAACCCGAGTTGCTGGCCACCGCGCCCAACCAACTCTGGAGTTGGGACATCACCAAGCTCCGGGGTCCCGTGAAGTGGACCTACTTCTACCTCTACGTGATCCTGGATGTCTTCAGCCGCTACGTCGCCGGCTGGATGATCGCGCCCCGCGAAAGCGCCGAACTGGCCAAGCAATTCATCGAGGAAGCCATCGTCAAACACCAGGTTCCGGCCGGCCAACTGACCATCCATGCCGACCGTGGCCGGGTCATGAAGTCCAAACCGATCGCTTTTTTGATGGCCGACCTGGGCGTCGCCAAGAGCCATAGCCGACCCTATGTTTCCGACGACAACCCCTATTCGGAAAGTCAGTTCCGCACTCTCAAGTATCGCCCGGAGTTCCCGGATCGCTTCGGCTGCATCCAAGACAGCCGCGCCTTCTGCCAGCAGTTTTTCCAGTGGTACAACCAAGAGCACCGCCACTCGGGCATCGGCCTGCTGACCCCGGCCATGGTTCATTTCGGCGAGGCCCAGAGCGTGCTGGAACGCCGCCAGTCGGTGCTCGATGCCGCTTACCAAGCGCACCCGGACCGCTTCGTGCGGCGGCCGCCAAAACCGCTGCCTTTACCCTCGGAGGTCTGGATCAACAAGCCGGTTCCGACCGGTGAAACGACAAAGGAAGGAAGTCAGTAAACTCTCATGCCGGGTGTCTCAAAGTGCTTGACACGCGCCGTGTGAAAGCGCGTATGGCGGACCAACCACTTCTGCACTTTGGGATG
>DASWZM010000150.1:0-1514 GCA_036404455.1 Occallatibacter sp.
CAACCACAAAATTCAGGACGCGATTGCCGCGGCGCAAAAGTCGAATGTGCTGGTCTACGTGATCCTGATCGCAGACCGGGGCTTCTACGGGGGCTTTGGCTATTCGGGATACTCGGCCATGTCCCGGCTGACCCAGGAGACTGGCGGCCGGCTGATCGACGTGGGCAACAACGGCAAGAAGCTTGAGGCGGCCTTCCAGCAGATCGAGGACGAATTGCGCACCCAGTATCTGGCCAGCTACACGCCCAGCAACACCAAGCTGGATGGCGGCTTTCGCCGGCTGGGGGTGGAGTGCCGCGGGGATGGGATGAAGGTGCAGGTGCGCAAGGGCTACTACGCCACGCCGCCGCAGAACTAGCGGGCGCCTCTCTTTTGATTCAAGTTCCGTACCAGCAATCCCTCAGGGGCTAAAGCCCTCATTCAGTCTGGCGTCTTTGCGGCACGACTGAAGTCGTGCCCTGACGCTTCTGGCAGCCCGAGAGAAGACTTTTCCGCAGCCTCTGAAGTCGTTTCCTGACACCGGGCCGGCTTCTTGAAGTGCGCCGCTGTGAAAGACGCCGGCAGAGGAACAAAACACAGAAGCAGGAATGGGAAGCGCTGTGCAAATGGCTCTTGCGCGGCGTATGACTGTGCTTTTTTCGGACAGCGGGTTACGTTTGATTCGCCCGACCGTAATCTGGCGCTCAAGGTTAGTCTCCTCTAATATCGGCACATGCGGAAAGAACTTGAGGCCGCTCAAGAATTATTTTCAGCCTCATGAATCCCAGCCCGGAGGAGCCTGCCATGATCACCAACTGCGCCGCAAATGAAGGCTATGAAATCAGTCCCCGGTTTCAGCGCACCGTGGAGGAGCGGATCGCCCGGCTGGAGAGAGATGCCGAGCGGGACGAGGCCCAGGTGGGCCAGCTAGAAGACGAAGACCATATCCGCCGGCAGATGCGGCTGGTGGCCGTGCAGCGCTCGGAGGCCTTGCGCATGAGGCTGTTTTTGGACCGCTCGAAGACGCGCTTGCCGCGGCCTCTGATCGAGATTTGACGTCAAGCCGCGTCCGGCCGGACGAATCGGCTGCTGGACAGTTTGGCGGCAAGACAAAGGGCCACGCCTCATCCTGGGGGGCGCGGCTCTTTTGTTTTGGCGCTCCTGGCGAACGGGGCGGATTCTGGTTGGAGGTTTCCCACGCTTTCGCCAGAATCAACCGCAGGTCCTTCGACTCGCTTCGCTCGCTCAGGATGACAGAAAGGATGGGGCACGGTGCATTTGCAAGGCTACCGGCCTGTTCCCTCAGGCGTAGGAGCTGCTCAAGGAGCAGAGTCCGGCCGCCGCGGGACGATCGGCATCAAGCAGGGGCAAAGGAAGTTCGCTCTGGCCGCCTGGACCGGCCTCCAGGAAGGCGTCGAAAAGGACGGCATAGAGAGCCTGGCGGCCAGCCAGCTTCTCATTGCGCGCGCGCAGAAAATCGAAGCGGAAGGGAGACGATGGTTCCAGTTCGCTGAGAAATGCGGGAGAAAAGAACT
>DASWZM010000151.1:0-8009 GCA_036404455.1 Occallatibacter sp.
CCGACATCGCCCGTGTCCGCATCGACCGCGATCAAGCCCGCCGCGACCTCGATGCGCTCACCAGGCTCCAATCCACAGGTGCGGCCTCGGCCAGCGAAGTGGCGGCTGCGCGACAGCGCCTGGATTCAGCCGAAGCCGCCCTGCACGCATCCGATAAGAGCTCACACAGCCGCTACTCTCCGGCTGAGGTGGCGCGGGCGCAGGCCGAGCTTGACGACGCGGAAGCCAATCTGGCCGCGGCACGGGATGTGTTGGCCAGGACAGCCCCGCGCGCTGCTGTGGCCGGAACGGTTTATAGCCTCAATACCGGGCGCACCGAGTTTGCCGAGGAGGGCAAGCTGCTGCTGCAGATAGCTGACCTGCACCATATGCGCGTCACGGCCTACTTCGACGAGCCCGAGATCGGCCAACTGGCCGTCGGCCAGAAGGTTCAGATCAAGTGGGATGCCAAGCCCGGCCGTGTGTGGCAGGGCCACATCGTTCGCCTCCCCTCAACCGTGATCATTTATTCCGGCACACGCACCGTCGGTGAAGTCCTCGTCGAGATCGACGGCGTCGACGGCGATCTGCTGCCGGATACCAACGTCACCGTCACTGTCACCACTTCCAGCGAGCCCAACGCCCTCAGTGTGCCCCGCGAGGCGCTCCACGTTGAGAACGGCAAACCATACGTCTACAAGGTAGTCAACAACGCGCTGCTGCGAACCCCCGTGACCATCGGAGTTCCCAATCTGACCCTGGCGCCCATCCTCTCCGGATTGCAGCAGGGGGACTTTGTGGCCACAGGGACAACCAATGGGCTGCCCTTGCAGGAGGGCATTCCAATCAAGGTTGTGCGGTGATGCGGTTGCCCTCTACGTTGGTTGGACTGGCGGCAGGGTTGCTGGCGGCAGCCGTGGCCATTGCAGCGTCCGCGCAGGCTCCCAGCCCCCAATTGGCAAAGTCCCTGGCCCAGGCCAACCTCGCATTGCAGGCCGGCGAGGCGGACAAGGCCCTTGCGCTGCTCAACTCCCTCCCCCCCTCAAGCGCCGGCCTGGCAGAGGCGCACAACCTTCAATGCCGCGTGCGCTTCACTCTCGAGCAGTGGAATGCCGCCGCAACCGAGTGCGAGCAGGCGGTCCGCCTCGACGGCCAAAACTCCGACGATCACCTCTGGCTCGGCCGCGCCCTGGGAGAGAAGGCTGCACGCGCCTCCTTCATGAGCGCCTTTGCGCTCGCCAGGCGGGCCCGTGCCGAATTCGAAGAGTCCGTGCGCCTCGATCCCCGCAATGCCGAAGCCCTGGCCGATTTGGGCGATTTTTACCGCCAGGCCCCTGCGATAGTAGGCGGAGGCGTTGAAAAAGCCCAGGCAATCGCCGCACAGCTGGATAAGGTGGACCCCGCGCGCGCCCACGAACTCCGCGGACGCATTGCCGAACAGCGCAAGGACTACGCCACCGCGGAGCAGGAGTTCAAGCAGGCCATCGCCGCGGGTGCGCATCCTGCCCTCCAGTGGACCACCCTGGCCGCCTTCTATTCCCGCCGCAAGCGCTTCGCTGAGATGGAATCGGCGCTGCGCAGCGTCATCGGCGCAACCGCGCACGACAAGCGCGCTGCCGTTGCGCTCTATGATGGCGCAGGCCTGCTCACCGAATCCAACCGCGACCCGGCGCTGGCCGCCAAAATGCTCGATGATTATCTGGCTGCCTCCACAAAAACCGAGGAAGGCCCGGCGTTTATCGCCCACATCCGCCTGGCCCGCCTCAAAGATCAGCTCGGCGACCCCGCCGCCGCAAATCGCGAACGCGCCGCGGCTCTGGCCCTGGCGCATGAATACAAGCCCGCACAGGAAACAAGACCCCAGGAAGCCAGGAATTGACTGGAAAGATGCACGTGAAGATCGCTCACAATCCGCGCTCGGCCTGGCCGCCAATCCTTCTCGCGCCAATCCTTCTGGCAATAACGCTTGCGGCTGCGCCCACCCTCGCGCCTGCCCAGGTCTCGCTCGCCACGGTCGTTGACCTCGCCCAGCGCAACTCCAGCGCCGTCAAGCTCGCCGAAGCCGATGTCCAAAAGGCACAAGCGGCTCTCGCCCAGACCCAGGACGCATATATCCCCAATTTCGTGATCGGTTCCAATGTCGGATATTCGCATGGCTTCCCCACCGGCCAGCCTTCCGTTGGAAGCGCCACCATGCAGTCGCTGGTTTTCAGCTACTCCCAACGCCAATACTCCAAAGCTGCCCACGCCGGGATTGACGCCGCCAACCTGAGCCTCAAGGATGCCCGTGAACAGGTGGCTCTCGACGTCTCCACGACCTACATTGAGTTGGACACCGTCGATCGCGAACTCGAAGCCGCACACCAGCAGGAGTCCTTCACGAGCCGCCTGGTCCAGATCGAGCAACAGCGCTCCGAAGCCGGCGTCGACTCTGACTTGGACCTGTGGCAAGGCCGCCTCAAAGCCGCCGAGCTCAAGCTTCAGCGGGTTCGTCTTGAATCCCGCGCCGTGACGCTGGCCAAGCAACTTGCCGTTCTCACCGGCCTGCCCGTCGGCTCCGTCATCCCAGACCACGCCAGCATCCCTGAGATTCCCGCCGTCACCCCCGATCAAGCTCCGCCCAGCCTCCCCGGAATCGAAGCCGCCGGCGCACTCGCGCGCTCCAAGCAATTCCAAGCCAAGGGAGACGACCTGGCGTGGCGCCGGCCCCAGATCGGATTCGGAGCCGTCTACAACTACGACTCAAATGAGCTCAACAGCTACAGCACCTACTACAAGAACTTCACCCCCAACAACGTCAGCTTCGGCCTCCAGATCACGTTTCCTTTTTTTGACTTTGCCCTTCGCGCCAAGGCCAAGGAAACCGCGGCTGAGGCCCTGCGCGCCACCGTTGAAGCCGAGCAGGCCCAGCGCCAGAACGACATCCAGATTGCCACCCTCACCGGCAGCCTGCGCGAGTTGGACGCCCTGGCCGAAGTTGCCGGCCTGAAGCGGCAGATCGCCGATGAACAGCTCAAATCCGTACTCGCGCAACTGGAGCTGGGAAACGGCTCGGGAACCGGTCCAACCGCCCAGCCGCAGCTCTCCCCCAAAGCCGAGCAGCTGGCCCGCATCGACGAACGTCAAAAGTATCAGGACGCCCTGGACGCCTCGCTCGACCTCGCCAAGGCCCGCCTCAGCCTGCTCCGCGCCCTCGGCCACATGGAAGACTGGCTGCACGAACTGCACGCAAAGTAGACCCAGACCGAAAGAGAACGGCCCAGAACTTGAGAAAATGTTAGAATTGAAGAGATGCCTATGCCTTTGAAAACGCTTTTACTGAATCCGCCCTCGTTCGAGAACTTTGACGGTGGCGCCAGCTCGCGCTGGCCCGCTACGCGCGAGATTGAGTCCTACTGGTACCCCGTCTGGCTCGCCTACCCCGCCGGCCTGCTCGAGGGTTCGCGCCTCCTCGATGCGCCCCCCCACCACGTCTCCGCCGCGGAGACCATCAAAATCTGCAAGGACTACGAGTTCCTCGTCCTTTTCACCTCCACCGTCGGCTGGGAAGGCGACCAGCGCCTCGCCGAGGCCATCAAGGCCGCTAACCCCAACATTCGCATCGCCTTCGTCGGACCGCCGGTCACTACCGACCCGGAGCGCGCCCTCAACGAGTGCGCCGCCCTCGACTTCATCTGCCGCCGCGAGTTCGACTACTCCGTCGTCGAGTTTGCCAAAGGCAAGCCCCTCAACGAGATACTCGGCATCAGCTACAAGCAGGACGGCAAGATCCTCCACAACCCTGACCGCCCCCAGGTCGAAGACCTGGACGCCATGCCCTGGGCCACCAAAATCTACAAGCGCGACATGGACGTCACCCGCTACAACGTCCCCTTCCTGCTCCATCCCTTCATCGCGCTCTACTCCACCCGCGGCTGCCCCGCACAGTGCACCTTCTGCCTCTGGCCCCAGACCCTCAGTGGCCACGCCTGGCGCAAGCGCTCCACCGACGATGTCGCCGCCGAGCTCGCCTGGGCGAAGCAGAACTTCCCCGAGGTCAAGGAGTTCTTCTTCGACGACGACACTTTCAACATCCAAAAGGTCCGCACCATCGAGTTGTGTGAAAAGCTGAAGCCCCTCAACCTCACCTGGAGCTGCACCTCCCGCGTCACCACCGACTACGACACTCTCAAGGCCATGAAGGAAGCCGGCTGCCGCCTGCTCATCGTCGGCTTCGAGTCCGGCGACCCCCAGATTCTCAAGAACATCAAAAAGGGCGCCACCGTCGAGCGCGCCCGCGCCTTCTGCAAGGACTGCCACGATCTCGGCCTGACCATCCACGGCGACTTCATCCTCGGCCTGCCCGGCGAAACCAAGGAGTCGATCCGCAACACCATCAACTTCGCCAAGTCGCTCGACGTCGAAACCCTCCAGGTCTCCATCGCCCACGCCTATCCCGGCACCGAGTTTTACGACTACGCTAAGGCCAACGGCTTCATCGTCAACTCGGCGGCCATGAGCGACGAAGGCGGCCACCAGATGGCCCACATCGAGTACCCCGGCCTGCCCACCGACTACGTCCTCGAAATGGTCCACCGCTTCTACGACGAGTACTACTTCCGCCCCAAAGCCGCTTTCCGCGTCGTCTGGAAGGCCTTCATGAATCGCGATCTGCCCCGGCTCTACGTCGAAGCCAAAGCCTTCCTCAAGCTCCGCGCGCAGCGCAACAAGATGGTCAAAGTCGCCCGCAGCCACCGGGCCGATCCCCCCGCCCCCATTAACGCCGACGCATAACCTCAACTCGCACATCTTCCAACGAGGGCGGCGCATCGCGTCCGCCCTCGACTTGTATCTGAAGACTCTCAGGGCTCACAAAACAGAAATGCCTCACGCAAATCTATCGCCGCGCCAATACACGATCCTGTTGCTGGTCGCCATCTGCGCACCCCTCGGCGATTCCTGCCTCTCGCGCGGCATGACCACCCTGCCGGCCATCTCGCTCGCCCATCCCGCCACCCTCGTCGCCGCCGTCTTCACTCCCTGGATCGCCCTCGGCATCGCCCTGCTCATCGGCTTCTTCGCCAGCTATCTCACCGCGCTCTCCTGGGCCGACCTCACCTACGTTCTCCCCGCCACGGCCTTCGGCAACGTCATCGTCGCACTGCTCTCCCGCTTCTGGCTCAACGAGCCCATCTCCATCCAGCGCTGGGCCGGCATTGCCCTCATCACCCTCGGCGTAAGCTTCGTGGCCCAGGGTCCTTCCCTTACTGAACGCCCCGTCGATAAATTGCTCGCCGCCAGCGGCCTCGCCATCGATGGCCCGCTCGACCAAATCCCTGAACTCACTGTCCCCGGCGCCATCGGGGAAGAGGCCCGGCCGCGATGATCCTCCCCTACCCAGCCCCCCGTCCCGGCCCCATCGCCGCCGCCGCCATGATCGCGGCCGTCGTCCTCTGCTCCACCGCCGGCGAAGTCCTCACCGCCGCTGCCATGAAGTCCGTCGGAGACCTCGACGACATCCGCGCCCACTCCGGCCTCCAGGGCGCCATTCGCGCCGTCCTCACCTGCCCGCTCTTCTTTGCCGGCGTCAGCTTTCTCGCCCTCGCCTTCTTCTCGCTACTCTTCGCCCTCAACCACCTCAACCTGAGCCTTGTTGCCCCCGCTTCCGCCTCGCTCACCCTGGTCACCAACGCCATCGCCGGCAAAATCTTCCTGAAGGAAAACGTAGACCGCCGCCGCTGGACCGCCGCCGTGCTGGTGTGCATCGGCGTCTACTTCCTGGCGCACTAATTCTGTTCCCCGTTCCCTACTCCCTGTTCCCTGCTTTCATCAACCGCATGAACCCCCGCGGCTTCAAATCCGCATCCAGAATGCTCCGCGGCTCTTCAATGCTCGCGCAGACAGCCTCCGCCGCCAGGTGCCCGCTCCGCGCAGCGCTCTCCATCGTCGAAGGCCATCCCGTCGCCGTCCAGTCCCCGGCCAGAAAGCAATTAGGCCAAGGAGAAACCGACGAAGGCCGCGCAGCATCGATCCCCGGAGGCACGCCAAACGTAGCCCGCATCTCCTTCACCAGCGCCGCCTTCTCCAGCTTGGCCGCCGCAACCTCCGGAAAGAACTCGCCCAGCTCCCGCACCCCTTGCGCAATCGCCTCCTCGCGACTCAGTTGCGCAAACCCGCGCGAAGCGCTCACCACCAGTTCTACATAACTCGCCTTGCCCTTGCGCCAGGGCTGCAGCCGGCTCTTGTTGTACAGCCAATGGATCTCCCGGTCCAGCAGCACCGCGTGATCGAGTTCCGTAATCTCCCGGTCAAACCACAGATGCACGCTGCAAATCGGCCAATGCTCAAGGCGTTCAAGCTGCACCGCCAACGCATCGGCCTGTTCGGTCGCCGGCAGGTGCGGCAGCAGCCTGGCCGTAGCCTCAAAAGGCAGCGCCAGCACCAGAAACTCCGACGCTAGCGCGCCGTTCCGCGTGACAATCGTCCATTGCGAGGCCTCCTCATCCCACGCCGCCGACTCCACACTCGTGTTCAACAGAATGCTCGAGCCGCGTTCCTGCAAACATTTCGCCGTCCCCGCATACAACTCGCTCAACGGCACAGTACTCATCCCCATGCTGCCCGCAAACGCCGAATTCATGAACAGCTCGCGGATTACCTTCGCCGCATACGCCAACGCAATGTCGTCGATGTCCGCATTGAGCGCGCTCGCAATCACCAGCCGCCAGAAGCGATTGAGTGCGCCCCTGGTCTGCCCATGCCGCTTGAGCCACCCCCCCAGGCTTTCCCGCGAGTCGCTTGGCACAGGCCGCATCATCGCACCAAACGCCCGCCCCAGTGCCACCTTGTCGGCAACCGAGAACGCCTTGGCCGTCATCAGCTTCGGCAGCCCGTGCAGCGGCGCCGGCAGAAACGAAGGCCCCAGCCGCGACCGCCTCCCCCCCGGCTCGATCATGGTCATCTCGCTGGTCCAGTGAATCTTGTCCGCAACCCCGATCCGCCGGTAGAATCCCTGGAGATTCGTGCAGCAGCCAAACAGCACGTGTTGGCAGTTATCGATGACCTCGTTGACGCCCGGATGCAGATAAGAACTGGTTCGGCCGCCCAGGTAGCCGCGCCGCTCGACCAACTTCACGCGCAACCCCGCCTCGGCCAGCGCGCACGCCGCGCTCATCCCCGCCACGCCCCCGCCCACCACCGTAACGGTTTTCTTTGAACCTCGCCCCAAACCCTTCAACCTCGCTAATTCACCCAACCACCCGCGCCCACCCCATCCGCACCAGCCCCAACCCCAGAATTGCGACCTTCTCCACCAGCGGCACGCTCGCACGCCGCGAAAACACATCGAACTGCGCTTTCTCGATTCTCTTCAGCAGCCCATGATAGATCCGCACCAGCACCCACAGCGCCGGCCGGCTCTCCCGGTCGATCAGCGGCATCAACTCCTGCGCTGATGCGTAATAACCCTCCGCCCGCCGCCCAATCTCTTCTAGCAGCGCCCGCTCATTTACCGTCGGCCCCGCACCCTTCACGCGCCCCAACACCGAATCCAGCCCAACCCCATGCGCATCCAGATCTTCCAGCGGCAGATACACCCGGTTCCGCTCCGCATCCTCCGCCACGTCGCGCAGAATATTCGTCAACTGAAACGCAATCCCCGTTTCCTCGGCGAGTTTTTCGGCGCGGGGGTCCGTGTAGCCGAAGATGCGAATGCAAACCAGCCCCACCACCGAAGCCACCAGGTAGCAATAACGATATAACTCGGCAAACGTCGCGTAGGTGTCCGGCGCATCTGTCGCAGCCTTCTTCAGGTCCATCGTCACACCGGCCACCAGCTCATCCAGCAGTCCCAACGGAATCGCGAATCGCACCGTCGCATCGCGCACCGCAACAAAAACCGGGTCTTCGCTCGCGCCGCCCGCGCTCGCCTCGCGCCATGCCTTGAGCCACGCATCCAGGCGATGGCGCCGTTCTTCTATGGAAAGGCTTTCGTCGTCGGCCAGGTCGTCGGCTTGGCGCATGAACGCATAGATGGCGCAGATTGCGTTGCG
>DASWZM010000152.1:0-6134 GCA_036404455.1 Occallatibacter sp.
GACTCAGGGGCCCAAGGCTCAATGATGGCCATGGACAACACCACGGGCGACGTGCTGGCCATGGTGGGCGGGCGGGATTACGCGCTGTCGCAGTTCAATCGCGCCACCCAGGCCGAGCGGCAGACCGGCTCCAGCTTCAAACCGTATGTGTACACTGCGGCCATCGAGGACGGCGCCAAACCCGACGACATCATCGTGGACGGCCCGGTGAGCTTTGGCGGCTATACTCCGCACAACTATGAGAACGACTACCGGGGCGCGATGACGCTGACCACCGCCTTCGCAGAATCGCGCAACATTCCCGCCCTGAAGCTGGCCGCGCGAGTGGGGATTCACAAGGTCATCGATATGGCCCACCGCTTTGGGGTCACAACCAACATTCCCGCCTATCTGCCGGTGGCTATCGGCGCGGTCGAAATCACGCTCGAGGAGCAGGTCGCCTCCTATGCGGTGTTCCCCAACGACGGCCTGCGCGTGACGCCGCGGCTGATCCGCAAGGTCTCGAATGCCGACAGCATCACACTGTGGGAAGAGCCGCCGGCCGTCGACGAGGTCATCGACCGGGAAACCGCACGCACCATGATGACGCTTCTGCGCGCCGTGACGCGCTTTGGAACGGGCGCCGCAGCAGCGCAGCTGAACCACCCGCTGGGCGGCAAGACCGGCACCACAAGCGACTACACCGACGCCTGGTTTCTGGGGTTCTCGCCCTCGATCACCTGCGGCGTGTGGGTGGGCTACGACAGCCGCCAGTCGCTGGGAGACAAGGAAACCGGCGCCAAAGCGGCGCTGCCCATCTGGATGAACGTGATGCGCGTGGCCATTGCCGGCAAGGACAACGAGCAGTTCCTCAGCGACAGCCCGGAGAGCCGCACCGTAAAAGCAACCGCGGAGATGCCGGCCAAACCAGCGTCAGGCAACGCGGCAGCAGCTTCGAAAGCTGCCGTCCTGCCGGGCAGTGCTTTGAAGGCCAGCGCGGCAGGCGGGCTGCCGGTAGCCAAGCCAGCGACGAGTTCGCTCGCCAGACCAATGATCGCGAATGCGGTCAACAAGGCGGCTACAGCGGCATTGTCGCCAAAGCCGGGCGTAAAGCGAGCAGTGCAGCCAGCAGCGAAGCCGGGCGCACCCCTGGGACAGAAAAGGCCCAACTGAAACCGGCGTTGATCCCGGCGGCTGCCATGGAAATCCCCACATTCAGGGTATATCCGGCGAAGAATGGGAACTGCGACCGGAGTAATTCAAACAACCTGTGATCGGGCTACCGCGAAGCCAGCCGAAAACAGCGCTTCGCCCGCGCCACATCCTTGAAGGTCTGCGCCTTCAGCGTATCTGGCCGACCGTTGCTCCCCACTCTGCAGGATTTACGTCCCGTGCGTGTTGCGAGAAGAGCCACCGGTGACCCTCGATGTCCTCGACCCCGTATTGGCGTTCGCCATAGACGGTTTCGTGCAGCGCCTCCACGATCCTGGCGCCCTCTTGAACGGCTTTTCTAAAGTGCGCGTCCACGTTTTCGACAATGATGGTCAGCATCTGCGTCCCGTATCCGAGTTGCGCCGGACTCAAACAACCCTCCCTGGCACGATGCAGCATCAAGCATGCACCCCCGAGATACATCTGGATTCCGCTTACGGGGTCGCCATGGCGGAATGCCTCTGTGAAGCCAAGCACCCTGGTCAGCCATTCGCAAGCCTCGACTACGTTTTGATAACTAACGTGCGGCAGCACAATGTCAGTAGGCACGGAGCGGTTTTTCATGGCTCCGATGATACTGAAGAATCCCTATCTCGCTAGCCCGAAATAGCGCTTCGCCTGCGCCATATCCTTGAAGATCTGGGCCTTCAAGGCTTCGGGACTGGGCCAGTGGATCTCGCCGCGCAGGCGGAGCAGAAACTCGAGATCGATGGGCGTGTGTTCGTCCAGCTCGATCGGCTCGAAGTCCAGGATGTGCGACTCGACGGCATAGGACGGCTCGCCAAAGGTGGGGCGGTTACCGACGTTGGTGACGGCCTGAAAGCAGCGAGCGGCCGCCGTGAGGCGCGTGACATAGACGCCAAAGGCCGGCAGCAGTTCCGGATATGGGGCCAGATTCACAGTGGGCACCAGGAGGCGGGCGCCGATGCCCCGGCCGCGGGCCTGGGTGGAGCGGACAGCAAAGGGACGGCCGAGCATCCAGCGGGCGCGGCGCACGTCTCCGGCGGCCACCAGCGCACGGACTGCAGAGCTGGAAACCTCCAGCCCGCGCACACGCACCGGGGCATGCACATGAACACCAAAGGCGAACTGCGCGCCAAATTCCTTGAGTTCCTCGACGCCGGCCTCGGCGTGGTGGCCAAAACGAAAATTGCCTCCCTCGTGGAGGGCGAAGACGTGCAGCGCTCCCACCAGGATTTCGCGCACAAAATCCCTCGCCGACAGGCTGGCCAGCGCCGCGTCGAAGGGCAGAACCAGCACCGCATCGATTCCCGTGGCGGTGAGCAGCCGCATGCGCTCGGCGATGGGCGTGAGCAGCCGCGGCGCCTCGGCGGGGCGAAGGAATTGCTCGGGGTGGGGATCGAAGGTAATGGCAACCGAGCGGAGTCCGAGCGCGCGCGCCTGATGCACCGCGGCGGAGAGGATCTCCCGGTGCCCCCGATGCACGCCGTCGAAGTTGCCGATGGCAGCCACCGAGGGGCCAAACCGGGCAGGGATCTCCACAACCGAACGGTAAACGGGAATCATGGGCCCGGAATCATCGGTCATTTTTCGCTCATGGGTCGCTCACAGGGTCGCTCACAGGGTTACGGGGACTGTCTGTCCGTCGTAAGCCAGTGCAACCCCGGCCGGCAGGGCCCGGTTGGTGGCGTCGTGGCCCAACTCGTGGGCGATGTGGGTGAGCCAGGTGTGTCTGGCCCCGATGCGCCGCGCCCAGGCAAGCGCCTGCTGGACCGTGGCGTGGCTGGGGTGGGGTTTGTGGCGCAGCGCGGAGAGCACCAGGTGGTCCAGATCCTTGAGCAGGGCAAAGCTTTTCTCGGGGATGCCGCTGACGTCGGTCAGATAAGCCGAGCGGCCAAAGCGATAACCGGCGATCTCCATCTTGCCATGCATCACCGGGACGCGCAGGAAGTCGACACCGTGTACCGGATTGCGCTCGGCCAGCGGTTGCAACCGCACGCGCGCCCGGGTCGGGTAGGTGGCCTGCGGGGAAAAGGTGTAAGCGAAGATGTTTTCCAGGACGGTGACGGTCTCAGGCGCGGCGTAGAGCGGTATCGGCGCGCCCTCGCGAAAAGCCTTGAAGCTGAGCGGGCGCAGATCGTCCAGCCCCAAAATGTGGTCGGCGTGGGAGTGGGTATAAAACACCGCATCGACCCGGGAGATCCCACTGCGCAGGGCCTGCTCGCGGAAGTCCGGTCCGGTATCGATGACCACCACGCGTTCAGGACCCCAATCTGGAGCAGCGCCGTTTCCAGGTTCGTTCCAGCGCACCAGCAGCGAGGGCCGCAAGCGGCGGTCGTGGGGGTCGGCCGAGGTGCAAACCGCACAATCGCACCCCAGCGTCGGAACCCCCATGGAGGTTCCCGTACCGAGAAATGTCAGCAGGCCGTCCATCGAAATTCTAGCGTTTTCCCGGCGGCGGCGGCTGGGGTGGCTGCATGGCCTGCAAGCTGATCATGCTGGTCAGTTCCAGGAATGCCATCCGGACCTCAAAGAGCACCGTCTGCAAGGTGCGATCCTCGGCGTCGGTGAGGTTGCCGCGGGTCTTTTCGGCCAGCACGCCCAGCAGGTCGATGGTGGTGCGGGCACCCAGAATATCCACCCGCGGGCGCTGGCCCTCCTGCGCCCCCGCACCCATCTGAATCATGGCGGAAACGTAGAATTGCTGGACCAAGTGCTCGAAGCCGACCGGCGGCTGCGGGCCGACGGCTGGGTTCTGCGCCCGGATCAGGTCTTCCAGGCGTTGAGCCGAGGCGTCGTAGGCGGCTTTTTGCTCGTGGCTCTCCTCGTCGGTAGGCGCGGGCGGCAACTCGGGTAGCGCCTCCTCCGCGGATGCCACCTCCCGAGCTTCGGCCGGACCCGTCTCCTGTTTGTTCTCGTTGACGACCAGGCGCGGGCCGGCGCCCGTGGAGACCGGCGCTACCGGCTGAGCCTGTGCAGGTTGTGACTCGGGCGCACCCGCTAACTCGGGCGCAGCTGCCTTTTGGCTCTCTTGTTCTTCTTCCGCTTTGAACTTGCGGCGGTCAATCACGGTGAATTTGGGGGTATCGCTCATAGTTCCAGGTTTCCGATCCATCTTATTGACTTGCTAATTCCGGTCAAAGTCAGGTGGCGAAGTCAGAATGCGGGCAGTCCCGGTGGCCGTGCCGGCAGTGTAGGTGAAGAGTTGGTTGCGCTGTTCGGCTTCGCTGCGCATCATCCCCAGCGCAAAGACGCGGCTCTCGTCAACGAACACCAGCTCAGCCGCGCTGGTAATCTGCCCGGCAACGGCCCCGCCGTCGAATGTCAGTTCCGTGCCGGAAGTTGGCACCGGTCCAACAAGCTCAAGCTGGCGCAGGTGCCGGTGCACGTTGCCACGGGAACGGATCCGCTCCACAATCTCTTGTCCCAGGTAACAGCCCTTGTTGAAATGGAGCGCGCGCATCTGCGAGGTCTCCTGCGGCAGGTCGCGCTCCGCCATATCGATCCCGTACGTGGGAATCCCTTCCGCAATGCGAAACGCGTCCACCGCCGCGCTTCCCACGGGGGTCGTCCCGGCCGTGCGCAGAAACTTCCACAGCTTGCCAATCTGCGCCTCCGGCACCCAAAGGGCATAGTGAGCCGCCAGCACGCCATAGCCCCGTGCGATGCGCAGATCGACCCCATTCCACTCCACACGTGTGGTGGTCAGCGGCGCAGAGAGCGCGGGCAGACTCAGGCGGGCCAGAACCTCATCGGCGGCCGGCCCGGTCAGCCCCAACGCCGCTTCCCCGGTTAGCGGAACCAGCTCCACATCGTCCATGATGATGAAGCGTTCCAGATGGGCGAGCAGCTTTTCAAATTGGCCGGCCGCAATCTCCAGTTCCAGCCGATCGCCCTCGCGCCAAACCGTGAGATCGCCCTGAATCCGGCCCTGCGCATTCAGTACCAGATTCCACGCGCCGGCATTATCAGCGAGATCAGTCACCATGTTGGTGACCATCCCGCTCAGCCAGCGGAAGCGGTCTTCCCCGCGCACGGCCACGCGTTTGAACCAGCCCAGGTCATGGACCGCGACTGCTCGAGCCAGTGCCGCTGTTTCCGCAACTGGCGCGTCCAACTCCAGTGGGGTCAGCACACCGCGATAATCGACAAGTGCATGTGGGGTAGCCGCGGATTCGAGCAGTACGGCCAAGGCGGTGGCCGGAGTGGTTGTGGCAAGCGCGATTTCAGTCATAAGGGGATCTTTTCCGCAGTCCCGCCCGAGTTTTCATCAGAAATCTCGCGCCAGACCGCATCCTAATTATAGCCTTGGAAGAAGATGCAGCCGCCCGGCCTGAAAGCGCGGAGCTGGCGGGAGAGGGAATGAGCGAGGAGCGAACAGTGGCGGGAAGATGCCGGCATGGATGGTCCCCGGTGCGGATGGTGGCGGCAGCCTTGTGCCTGGCAGCGGCAACGGCGAGCGGAGCGCAACCGCCGGCGCCGGCCCAGCAACCCCCGGCAACCGCCCGACAAACCCCCGCAGACGCCCCGCAAGCACAGGCTCAGGGTGCATCCCGGTCCCCCGACAAGCAAGAAACCCTCATTACGCCCGAACAGGCCAAAGAGCTCTTCTCGCTGGTGGATGAGCTGCTGCAGTTTTCCTCGCAGGAGACCGGGCTGCCTATCAAGAGCACCGTCAAGCGGCAGATCACGAGCCGGGCCGCCGTGGAAAGCTATCTGAAAGAGAAGTTCGACGAGGGCGAAAGCGCCAAGCGCTTGCAGCAGGGTGAAATCGTGCTCAAGAAGTTCGGCCTGCTGGACCGCGATTTCGCTCTCAAGCCGTTTCTGCTGGCGCTCCTCAAGGAGCAGATTGAAGCCTACTACGACTCCAAGACCAAAACCGTCAACATGCTGGACTGGGTGGACATCGAAGAGCAAAAGCCGGTACTGGCCCACGAAATGACCAACGCCCTGCAGGACCAGCACGTCGACCTGGAAAAGTG
>DASWZM010000153.1:0-3739 GCA_036404455.1 Occallatibacter sp.
GACAGCAGCGCAAACGCCGTGCCGTGAGGCCCGGGTGTTCCGCTGGCCCGTTTTACCCCCGCCACAAGAATGCAGGGATGGTTCTCCGCAATGGCTTCGGCCACGGCATCGGCCGGATTGCCGTCTTTTACCAAGCACCGCACCGGGGCCTTACCCCTCAGCGCCGCGCAGAGCTCTTCCGTCCCTACGGCGCAGGGATTCATCCTGGCCGCAGCTTCGGCCGCCGTGCGCACATGCAGCATCAGCAGCGGCCGCTCGAAGGTCTCAGCCAGCGAATAGGCAGTTGCCGCCGCCGCCGGCGCCGCATCGTTCCGCTCTACAGCCAGCAGCACCGGGCCGCCCGGAGTGGGCCGATGCGGACCCGCGTTCCAGTCTGCGGCTACCGCCAGTACCGGGCACGGCGCCAGTCGCACCAGGCGTTCGGCGATGGCCCCCACCACGACCGGGCCGGCGCCTTCCATCCCCTTGGTGCCAATCACGATCAGGCCCGCCTTGTATTGCCTGGCCACATCCACCAGCATCTCCGCCACCGCGCCCTGCCGCACCTCGGAATGGCTGCGGATGCCCTCGCGCAGCAGTTCGCCAGCCAGCTGGTCCAGCACCTTGCGCGCCGCTTCCGTCATGGGTCTCAACACGGCGTCGGGAACCGCATCCACCGCGGCATACTCCATCGGATCAAGGCCGTGGGCCAGCACAATTCGCGCCCCGTAATGGGTCGCCAGCTTGCGCGCGTACTCGAGGGCCGCTTCCGCCTGGCCCCCCAGATCCGTCGCGACCACAATGGTCGTCAAGCCGTTTTCAAAACCCATGATTGTCTCCAGGCCGCCGCCGCTCTCACATACCTATTGGAGTTTGAGTGTGCGCCTCCAAAGTGCCGGGGGCAGTGACCCCATTCACCCCCCCTTGTGATTCGAGTCACAATCGCCAAAATATTGATTTCGCAAGAGAAGGGTCCCTCCCCGTCATGAGCGCAATCTTCCAGCCATCAAGGTGGCCCTTGGGGGACAAGCGCATCGGCAGTCTCCCCGTTGGAAATTCCGGGGGAACGCAGCTCCCCTTCTTCAAGGTGCGGTGCGGCCCAGTCGAGCGAATAGCCCTTCTGCCGACCCGTCCGGCTGGCGACACCCTGTACATGCAAAGGCCCGATGCGCTACCTTGGACGCGCTATGAAAAATCACGTTCTGCGCCCTATTTCACTCCTTTTTGCCCTGGTTTTCGCATCGATTCCGTCTGTTTGCTTGCAATCTGCAGCTCAGGCGCCCGTGCCCGACTCGCCTGCCATTGAGGCCCAGGCCCACGCCCTGCTCTCCAAACTCACACTGGAGCAGAAAATCGAGCTGCTCGGCGGCGTCGACAACATGTACACCCGTCCCATGCCCGCCATCGATCTGCCGCGCTTCAAGATGTCCGATGCTTCGCTCGGCGTGCGTTCATGGGGTCCGACCACCGCCTACGCCGGCGGCTCGGCGCTTGCCGCCAGTTGGGACATCGATCTCTCGCGGAAGATCGGCGAAGCTCTTGGCCGCGACGCCCGCGCCCGCGGCGTCAATTTCCTCCTCGGTCCCGGCGTCAACATCGCCCGCTCGCCTCTGGCCGGCCGCAACTTCGAGTACCTTTCTGAAGATCCGTACTTGAACGCCTCGCTGGTGGTTCCGTTCATTGAAGGCGTGCAATCGCAGGGCGTCATCGCCACCGTCAAGCACTACGCCCTCAACGATCAGGAGTTCAATCGCCACAACGCCAACGCCGAAGTGGACGAGCGCACCATGCGTGAAATCTATCTGCCCGCCTTCGAAGCCGCGGTTACCAGGGCTCACATCGACGCCGTCATGGACTCCTACAACCTCGTCAACGGCATCCACTCCGCGCAAAACGACTTCCTCAACCTCCAGGTGCTCAAAGGCGAGTGGGGCTTCCAGGGCGTTTTGATGTCCGACTGGGACGGGACCTACGACGGCGTCGCCGCCTGCAACAACGGTCTCGATCTCGAGATGCCCAGCCCCAAATTCATGAACGCGAAGAATCTTGTTCCCGCGGTTCAGAGCGGCCAGGTCAAGGAATCCACCATCGACGAGCACGTACTGCGCCTGCTCCGCGCTGAGCTGCGCTACGGTTTCACCACGCGCCCGCAATTCGATCCCGCGGACTCCACCTACTCCCTCGCCGATCGCCCGCTTGCGCTCGAAGAGGCCCTTGAGAGCATTACTCTCCTCCAAAACCAGGAAAAAATTCTGCCGCTCGATCCCGCCAAAATCAAGAACATCGCCATCCTCGGCCCCGACGCATGGCCGGCCGTGCCCGGCGGCGGCGGATCGTCGCAGGCCACCGCATTCGCGCCCGTCAGCCTGGTCACCGGCATAGGCGATCTTCTCGGTCCCAATGCGCACGTGCTCTATGCGCGCGGGTTGCCGGAAATGAACGACGTATTCCGCAACACGCATTGGGCCGGGACCGTGAAGCAGGAAACCTTCCCCAGCGCGGACTTTTCCGGGACGCCGGAAACCGTCACGCGCAACAGCGTTGCCGACTGGTCATTGCAACATTTTGAGCCGCTCGCGCCTTCGTCCCGCAGCATCCGATACACCGCAACCTTCAAGGCGGAGAAAGCCGGCAAGTATCTTCTTCTTGCCGCAGGTTCGGGTCACGATACGTTCAAGATCGTTGTTGACGGCAAGCAGGTGCTCGAGGAGCGCAGCGCCGAGGCCCAGATTCCCAAATACACCTCCCTCGATCTTGCCGCCGGCCAGGAACTCAGCGTTCAGGCCGACTATGTGCAGCACGCCTCCAGCTCGCGCTTCGGTATGGGCATCGCCTATGAGCCCGGCCTGATCCCGGCCGAAGCCATGCAGTTCGCGTCTATTGCCGATGTGGTCGTGCTTGCGGTCGGATTCGACGCCTCCACCGAAGGCGAAGGACACGACCGCACCTTTGCTTTGCCCTGGGGACAGGACGCGCTGGTTGAGGCCATTGCCCGCGCCAATCCGCGCACCATTGTTCTCCTCACCGGTGGCGGAGGCATGGACCTGAGCCGCTGGCTCGACAAAGTCCCGGCCCTGCTCCACCTCTACTATCCCGGCCAGGAGGGCGGCACGGCGGTCGCGCAAATTCTCTTCGGCCAGCACAACCCCGAGGGCAAACTCCCCGTCTCCTTCGACCGCAGTTGGGACGAAAGCCCCTCCGCCAAGTGGTACTACGGCGATCCCAAGAACAACACCACCCTGCACACCGTTGGCGAGGACGGTAAGCCAAAGGACTACACCATCGAGCACATCCAGTACGGCGACAAGCTCATGGTCGGCTACCGTTACTGGACCACCACGGGCAAGCATCCGCTTTATCCGTTCGGCTACGGCCTTAGCTACACCACCTTCAAGTTTTCGCAGCTTGAAGCACCCGCCACCGCGGCCTCCGGTTCCACGGTTTCGGTCAGCTTCGACGTCACCAACACAGGCAACGTGGCCGGAGCCGAGGTCGCCGAGCTCTACGTCTCCGACCCCTCCGCGCAGGTCGATCGCCCTGAGCGCGAGTTGAAGGGCTTCGCCAAGGTCCGTCTCGCTCCCGGCGAAACCCGGCACATCACGCTCACGCTCGACGCGCGCGCCTTCAGCTACTGGGACGAGCCAGCCCACAAATGGATCATCGATCCCGGCAAATTCATTCTTCGTGTCGGCGACTCCAGCGAGAACACGCCGCTAAGCGCCGACATCGCAATTCAATAAGCATTGCGGTTACACGTGGG
>DASWZM010000154.1:0-3270 GCA_036404455.1 Occallatibacter sp.
CTCACCCCCGAAAGTGTCCAAGCGATGACGAAGGCACTCACCAAGGGATCGGAAAAGCTCCCCATCCTGTCGCTGGAAGCGAATGAACGAGCCAGCTATTACGAGGATCGCTGGTAAATGGCTGGAGACCTCTATCTGGTCGATAGCAATATCTTGATCCGCTGGGTTCAACCCGCAGACCCCGGTTTCCCGGTTGTCGAAGCAACCATCAAGCAGCTCGAACGGTCGCGCGCCGTGCCCTGTTATACATCGCAAAACCTTGGCGAGTTCTGGAACGTCTTAACCCGTCCGGCAAATCGAAACGGATACGGGCTTTCTCCGGAAGATGCAAACGATCGAGCAAGGGAAGTTGAAGATGGGTTCCGGTTGCTCACCGACATTCCCGCAGTTCACCAGGAGTGGCGCAAGCTTCTCCTGGACTATCGCGTCTCTGGTATCCAGGTGCATGACGCCAGACTCGTTGCCGCCATGCACGTCCATGGCGTCAAGCGCATTCTTACCTTCAATAAAAGCGATTTCCTGCGCTTCCACGATATGCAGGCCTTCCTCCCAACCGATGTACTGGCGAATTCATAGAAAGAAGACCAGTTCCATCGCCTCGCTGGCCCTGCTCAAGAAACCCCGCCACCGCCGCATCGAACTTCTCCGGTTGGTCATACATGATGAAGTGTCGCGAGCCATCGATCCGCATGAGCAGCACATCCGGCTTGCCCACAGTTCCCTGGTCCACAACGCTGAAGCGCGCCGGCACAAACCCGGATGCCGATGCGGAATGAAGGTACGGCGCTGTAACCTGTAGCGATGGCCGGCCCTCAGCCAAACGAAGCACAGCCCATCCACTGGGGCGTCATAGGCCCCGGCCACGCCGCCGCGCGCTTTGCTCAGGGACTCCAAGCCGTCGACGCCGCCACGCTTCACGCAGTCTGGGGCCGCGACCCCGGCCGCACCCGCGCCTACGCCCGGAAATTCTCTGTCCCCAACACCGCAGCCTCCCTCGACCAGTTCCTGTCCGCCGACCTCGACGCCGTCTACGTCGCCACCCACCCCGACAGCCACGCTGCAATCTGCATCCAGGCCCTCGCCGCCGGCAAGCACGTCCTCTGCGAGAAGCCCTCCGCCCTCAACGAGCGCCAACTGCTCGAAGTCCTCGCCGCCGCCCGCCTCCACGACCGCCTCTTCATGGAAGCCATGAAGCCGCCCTTCTTTCCGCTCTACCAGCGCCTGCGCGAGCACCTCAAAACCGACCCCATCGGCCCCATCGGCTTTGTCCGCGCAGGCCACGCCGACGCAACCCTCCCTGAATCCCACCCACTCCACTCAGCCGCGCTCGGCGGCGGCAGCATCCTGGGCATCGGCCCTTATGAGGCCTTCCTCGCCCTCGACTGGCTCGGCGAACTCAAGCGCGTCCACACCATCGGCCGAGTCAACGCCGCCGGCGTCGACGCCCTTGCCCTCTTTCAGACCGAGCACCAGCGCGGCATGGCCCAGCTCCACACCGGCATCGATCTCCTCAGCCGCGGCGACGCCCTGCTCTCCGCCCCCCGCGGCTATGTCACCATCTACGAAAACTGGTGGAACCCCGCCCGCGCAACCATCCACTACCTTGACCGTCGCATCGTCGAACTCCACGAGCCCTTCGCGTCCACCGGCTTCAACTACGAAACTGCCCACTTCTGCGCCCTCATTCGCGAAGGACGTCGCGAGAGCCCCGAAATCACCCACGCCCTCTCGCTCTCCATGGCCCGCCTCCTTGAAGCCGCCCGCACCGCCCTCGGCGTCCGCTTCCCCTCCGAGCAGATCCGTTGACCCGCTGTCGTGCTCACTCGCCGGCCGTATAACTCGAATGAAACAGTCAACCCTGTATAATTCGTCGTTGCCCGCCGCGGCGGGCAGCGGAGGACTCAAAATGGCAACGGCATCATTGGTTCTGTTGGCGATCGCGGCAATCATCGTTCTTTCTCTTGTTCTGGGAAGTTTCTTCACCGTCAACACGGCACAAGTGGCCGTCATTACCCGCTTCGGCAAGTTTCTTCGCGTGGCCCAGCCCGGATTGAACTGGAAGGTTCCGTATTTCGATTCCGTCGCCGGGATAGTCAGTCTGCGCGTGAATCAGATCACTCTCACCATGGAAACCAAGACCAAAGACAACGTCTTCGTCACCATTCCCATCTCCGTACAGAATCGCGTGCGTCCGGAAAAGGTCTATGACGCCTACTACAAGTTGTCCGATCCGGTGGCGCAGATCAAGTCGTACGTCGAGCAGGTGATTCTGGGCCATGTCCCGGGAATGGCGCTGGATGAGGTCTTTGCCTCCCAATCCTCCATCGCCGCCGCCGTCAAGCAGGAGCTCGATGCGGACATGGCGACATTCGGCTACGAAATCGTCAATGTGCTCGTGACCGACATCGTTCCCGACGCCAAGGTCAAGTCCGCCATGAACGATATCAATGCCGCCCAGCGCGAACAGGTAGCCGCCAACGCCAGGGGCGAGGCGGAGAAGATCCTGGTGGTCAAGAAGGCCGAAGCCGAAGCCGAAAGCAAGGCTCTCCAGGGCCAGGGCATCGCCAATCAACGCAAGGCCATCATCGAAGGGCTGCAGGTCTCGGTCGAACAATTCCAGAAAGCCGTCGAAGGCGCAACCTCCAAGGAGGTCATGCAGCTGGTCCTCGTCACCCAGTACTTTGACACCCTCAAGTCCATCGGCGAGAACGACAAGACCAACACGTTGTTTCTCGCTCACTCTCCCGCCGCCGTCAAGGAAGTCTCCAATCAGATCCTTGAGTCCATGCTCATAGCCAACAGCGCCAAAGTCTGACGTGCCGAGACACTCCGGGTGCCCCAGGTCTCGATTTTGAGACCTGGGAGACCATGAAGCCCAGCCCCTTTATCCGTTCCCCGCAGCAGAACGCTGCCCCATTCCGGCGTCCACCGCGGCGGATTCCGGCGCAGTGGCGGGAGACAACGAACTCCGATCACTCCGCCAGCTCCGCCAACTCCGCACCAGCACACCGCACCTCGCCGCAGGTGCTACCATCGAATCAGACACATGCAAACAAAAAAACTGAAAATCATTCCTCTGGGCGGTCTTGGCGAGTTCGGCATGAACTGCCTCGCCCTCCGCTGGGAAGACGATATTATCGTGATCGACGCCGGGCTTATGTTCCCCGAGTCAGAGTTGCTGGGCGTCGATATCGTAGTCCCCGACATCACCTACCTCATTGAAAACAAGGCCCACATCCGCGCCATTATCCTTACCCACGGCCACGAGGA
>DASWZM010000155.1:0-8097 GCA_036404455.1 Occallatibacter sp.
GTTGTAGAAGACCTTCGCGCCGGTGGCCATCTGCGGCTTCAACACCTGCACGCTGTGGGTCTTCAGGAACTCGTGGATCGGGTCCTTGGGATTCTTCAAGTCGGCCAGTTGGCGCGCACCGGTGGGGCAGGCCTCGCAACACGCGGTCGTGAGTCCCTTGGTAATCCGGTGGTAGCAGAGTGTGCACTTGTCCGCGACCTTCTTCACCGGGTGAATGTAGCGGCAGCCATACGGGCAGGCCTGCACGCAATAGGCGCAACCCAGGCAGTAAGTCGGGTCCACCAATACGACGCCATCCGGGCTTATGAAGGTCGCGCCCACCGGGCACACCTGCGTGCAGGGCGAATCCGCGCAGGCGTTACACATCTTGGGAACGAAGAAATACTTTCCACTCTCATCCGTGGCAACCGGGAATCCTTCCTTGCCGCCATCGGGCGAGATGACCGTGGGATCGGTCATCGGGTTGGTCATGATGGGCTCGCCCTTGGTCATCTCCCAATCCGACACGTGGTAACGTTCCACCCAGGTGCGGAAGTATCCATCCGGCACATCGTTCTCGGTCTGGCAGGCGCGCACGCAGTTGCCACAGCCGATGCACTTGGGGATGTCGATCAACATGCTCCACCAGTGATCGGTCATCTTGTAGTTGGGCGACTCTTCCGGGGTTCCGGCAAGCACGGATTCCCATGCAACCGCCGCCGCCGGCAACAGAATCAGCATTTGACGCCGGGTAATCTTCATTTCGCACCTCCCGCATCGGTCGCCGGATTATGCGGCTGATGGCAGGTCTCGCAGGGTACCCCATTCGAGTGGTCTGCCGGCACAACCTGCGGAAAGCCCTTGGGCTTGGCGGAGCTGGCCGTGTGACATCGCGCGCAGAGCACCGACGTGTCCGGCAACTCCGGCTTCACCGAGGATGGGTCCTCGGCATGGCGGAGCACCGGAGGGTCCGGCGGGGCCGGCGGAACGATCAAGGCGACGAAACGCTGGTAGAGGTTCGGCCTGGGCCGCTCTGGAGCAGGCAAACGCTGGTAGATCGCCCCGTGGCAGGCTTCGCAATTTACGTGCGCATGCTTGCCCTTAGCCTTCTTGTCCGCCACATCCGAGTGGCAGGCCTCGCAGGTGTCGTGGCCGGCAAACTTCGCCGGGTGAGTCGCAATTTCGCCGATCGCTGCCCCGCGGTAGTGCCCATACTCTCCAAAGCTTTTGGGGACAACGTAGTGGCGTACCACCAGAAACACCAGAAACGCGAGGACGAAAAGCCCCGCAAACCGGAAAAGATGCCCTGCATCCTTGAAGACACTCATCAAACCCTCTCCATTGCGCCGCTGCCAGGAGGTTCCACGAATCTATTTCATGTGATCTAGAACATTCCTCGTACGCTTGACCGTACAGGAGGTTGTCCCATGGCTGTATGTGAGAGAGATCACACTCCGATGGGTCGCAGGCCGCTCCCGGCGCCGGGCGACTCTCCATTCTGGCTGGCGAAGTGCTCGAAGCCCCGCAGCGGCCCGAAGCGATACGATGAATTGTTGGAGCCGATGATGCCGACCATTCTCGACGGCGCGGCGATTGCCGCGGCAATCAAGCATGAGGTTGCCGAAGAGGTCCGCGCGCTGGCCGCAAAGGGCGTCCGGCCGGGACTGGCGGCGGTGCTGGTGGGCAACGTGGCGGCTTCGGAAATCTATGTCCGCAGCAAGGTGCAGACTTGCGGCGATCTGGGCATCTTTAGCGAGCTGATTACGCCGCCTGAGAGCGTGACCACCGAAGAGATGCTCGACCTGGTGGCCAGCCTTAATGCGCGCGAAGAGATCGACGGGATTCTGATCCAATTGCCGCTGCCGGCGCATGTCGATGCAAAGGCCCTGCTCGATGCCGTATCGCCCGCGAAGGACGTGGACGGCTTGCACCCGGTGAACGCGGGCCGCTTGCAGGCAGCAAGACCGGCGCTGGCGCCCTGTACCCCGGCGGGAATTATCCAGATTTTGCAGCGCAGCGGCATTCCCATCGCCGGGCAGCACGCCGTGGTAGTGGGCCGCAGCGACATCGTGGGCAAGCCCGTGGCGATGCTGCTGCTGCATCAGAACGCTACGGTCACCATCTGCCACTCGAAGACCCGCGACCTTGGCGCGATCACCCGCCAGGCCGACATTCTGGTGGCCGCCATCGGGCGCGCAGGCTTCATCACCGCAGAGATGGTCACGCCCGGCGCGACCTTGATTGACGTCGGCATCAACCGCATCACGGAGCGCGCCGATTTCGACCGCTTCTTCCTGGGCGACGCCAGACGCGAGGCTGCCTTCGCCAGGCGGGGCTCGACCATCGTGGGCGATGTGCATCCCAAAGCATTCGAGCATGCCGGCGCCTATACGCCGGTGCCTGGCGGCGTGGGCCCGCTGACCATCGCCATGCTGATGGCGAACACCGTGCGCGCGGCCAAGATGCGGCGGGGGCTTTAGGCTGTGCTGCGCGTAGGACTCACTGGCGGATTGGGTAGTGGCAAGAGCACCGTCGCGGGCTATTTGCGCGAATTGGGCGCCCAGGTGATTGAAGCCGATGAGCTGGGCCGGGCGCTGATGGAACCGGGCCAGCCGGTCTATGCTGAGGTTGTGCGTGCATTCGGCCCGGAGGTTGTCGGTCCCGATGGCCAGCTGATCCGTGCGCGCCTGGCCGCACTGGCTTTCCAGGGCGGCCGGCTCAACGATCTGAACGCCATTGTGCATCCGGCGGTGATCGCGGCGCAGCGGCGCTGGATGGACGAGATATTTTCCAGCGATCCGGCGGCCGTGGCCGTGTTGGAGTCCGCGCTGATTTTTGAGGTGGAGCGGGATGCCCGCGCCCGGGGCGAAAAGGAGAGTGTGCTGGCCGATTGGCGGCGGCGGATTGACCGCATTGTCGTGGTCACCGCCCCCGAAGAGTTGAAGATTGCGCGCTACGGGGCCAGAATCAGCTCAACCAGCGCCGGCCGCGCGGCCGCCGAAGCCGATGCCCGCCTTCGGCTGGCGCACCAGATTCCGGATGCGGAAAAGGCCGCACGGGCGGACTATGTTCTTGACAACACGGGAGATGAAGCGGCCCTACGCGCGCAGGTAGAAGCGCTGTGGCAGCGCCTCAAGGCGGAGAGCAACAAATCTCTTGGGGAAGAGTCTTTAGAATAAGAAGTGGCAGCCGCGCCCCTTCCTCTTGGAACCGGTCGCGCGCCAGCCGTATCAGTAAAGGAAGGTCCTTCGGGTCTAAAGTGATGAAATTTCGCCGGGTACTTCTGGTTCTTCTGCTGGTGGGTGGATTCTGGTACCTCACCACGCATCTCCCCGCGGGGCTGGGTCATCTCTCGCTTCTGGACGCGCATGGCTCAAGCTCCCCGCTCAAACTGACCGAGGCCGAGGCCGCGCCCGCCTACGACGCCGAGGAGCAGAACAATATTGCCATTTACAAACGAGTGCTGCCCTCGGTGGTCAACATCACGTCCACCACCCTGGTCTTCAACTTCTTTTATGGAACGGTGCCGCAACAAGGGCAGGGTTCCGGATTTGTCCTCGACAAGGCCGGTCACGTGCTCACCAACTACCATGTGGTCGAGGGTGCCAACCGCGGCATCGAGGTGATGCTGAGCAACAAGCGCCGCTACGCGGCCAAGGTTGTGGGCACTGACAGGGCGCACGATCTGGCCCTGTTGCAGATCGATGCGCCCAACCTGGAGCCCGTCACGCTGTCCGACTCCGCTGCACTCGCAGTGGGGCAGAAGGTCTACGCCATCGGCAATCCCTTTGGCCTGAGCGGCACCATGACCAGGGGTATCATCAGCTCCATTCGCTCCATTAGAGGTTCGGAGGGCGCGCCCATCGAGGACGCCATCCAGACTGACGCGGCCATCAACCCCGGCAACTCCGGCGGCCCGTTGCTCAACTCGCGCGGCGAAGTCATCGGCATCAACACCATGATCGCATCCAACGGCGCCGACCAAAGCTCCGGCATCGGCTTTGCCATTCCCATCAACACCGCGAAGGCCGTATTGGCCGACCTGACCCGCTACGGACGCGTCAAGCGGCCCTCACTGGGCATAGTTTCCTACGCCATTGGCCCCGATCTGGCCTCGCAGATGGGCCTTTCCGCGGATTACGGCGTTCTGATTCAGAAGGTAATTCCAGGCGGCGCCGCGGAACGGGCTGGCCTGCGCGGCGGCAACCAGCAGGCTTACGTGGGGAACACCCCCATCATGCTCGGCGGCGACCTCATCGTGGCCATCGACGGCCAGGAAGTCAACGATCCGCAGGACATCAACGGGCTCATGGACAAACACCAGGCCGGCGACACCATCAGCGTCACCATTTTGCGCAACAGAAAGCAAGTTACCATCAAATTGATTCTGGGAGAAGCTCGCGACGCTAACACTTAAACGAGGCGCGAATCGATCATTTTGATCTGTAGATTTTGCGGGCCGTCCGCTGCAGCGGACGGCCCGTTCCGATCTTGCTCATCGAACGGCACATACAGGGTGCTCAGAAACATCTTGAGTTCAGACCAGCCACCGTGCCGGCCTGTCCGTTCCCAAGCAAGATACGTGATGCTTTAGAAGCCGGCCCTGGCGGTGTCAATCTCCGCCCGCGCAACCTGAACCTGCGCCAGGCGAACCGGCTCGCCATAGTGATTGGCCACGATCGCAGCGGTTTCGGCTTTATCCATATACGGACGAACCGCAGCCATCTTGATCGTCGATTGAGCGGCCATCTGTGCCACAGCAGCCTTGCTTGAGATTGATTGAACCAGGGCAAGAATCGCGCTCACAATGGTTCCCACCGCCTGAATCGCCGACAGCGCGTGCTGTTGGCTTGCCGGATTGGCGATCTTTGCCGCCTGAAGTAGAGAGGCGTTCACCTGCTGCTGCAGGGTGACCACTTGAGTCTGCAACTGCACCAGCACGCTGGCCGTGGGATTGGCCAGGTACGCCCTGGCCTGGGCAACGAGCAGATTCGACGCAACGTCGAACCCAATGGTGGCGGCGGTAAAGATCGGCGCATCCGCCGGTGCAAGCAGCACCGCAGTGGAGTCCACCGTCGCTACAGCGCTTTGGAGCGCCGGCGTCCAGTTCACGATGTCCTGCGCAACCGTTGCGCCGGAGCAGCCGCTCATGAATGGTAGCGGCAGCAGCAGCGCGATCAAAGCCCAGGCGCCCAGCTTGGCGGTAGAGTTGGTGGCCGCAGAAGAGCCGCCGGGGTCCTGGGCGAGCAGGCCAAGCAGCGCGGTAGCGACCGAAGCGAGAAGCGTGACCACTGTGCCGGTCCCGGCCTTGCCCAGGGTTACGCCCTGCTGCGAAAGCACCCCTGCGATGGTGACGATTGCAATCAACAAACCGGCGGCCGATGTCTTGGGGTGGTTCCAGACGTTTGAAATGGAATTCATACAGGAAGCTCCTTGTATAGGAAAGGGCAGCAGAGGCCGCCCTGGTTGACGATCGATTTGGCAACTACAAGGCGGCGCCCGACCCGCTGCCGCCTAAGAGCTTGTTCGAGCCAGCGGCTGGCTTCGTTGCAGGCCAACCGCTGGACTTGGGTATTGGCAGCTCTCCAGAGGTCAGGCGCCACCGTGGTTTCGGCCAGGCCACCTGCAAAGAGCCGCTGCCGCGCAGACGCAGATGTTCCCGCGCCCCGGCGCCATCCGCTGGGGGAGGGCGTACTCAAACGCCCGAGCGCGGCATTTCCATCCTTTGTCTGGCTACCTTTAAGGCTAGGTAATTCGGGCCCATCTCTCTGCAAAGATGTGGCACGTACCAAGATATTTAGAATCAGCTATTTATAGAAACGAATGAGGATCGTCTGCTTGACAGAAAGAAAATGATTCGAATGAAACCCGGTTTTCGGGACGGCGACCTACGGATTCCGCCTCACAAAACGGCGTCCGCGGATCTCATACTCCCCACTCGCCACGCGGGCGATGGCGTCTGTATAGGCGATGTGCTCCTCGGCCAGAATCCGCCCCGCCAGGGAGTGTGCGTCGTCGGCTTCCAGCACCGGTATCGCCCGCTGCACCACGATCGCCCCATGGTCCAGTTGCTCATCCACAAAATGCACCGTGCAGCCGGCGATCTTTACCCCGTACTCGAAGGCCTGCTCCTGCGCCTCCAGGCCAGGGAAGGCCGGCAGCAACGCGGGATGGATGTTGAGGATGCGGTTGGGAAACGCGGCAACAGACTCCGGCGACAGCAGCCGCATGTATCCGGCCAGGCAGACCAAGTCCACCCGGTGGGCACGCAGGCAATCGATCACCTCGGCGTCGTGCTCCTGGCGCTTGCGCCCCCTGGAGAGGAAAACCTCATTCGGCAGCCCCAGCGCCCGCGCTGCAAGCAGGCCCCCGGCTTCGGCCACGTTCGAGACCACCACCGCAATCTCCACGCCCTTCAATCGTCCTTCGCGGATGGACTCGGCAATGGCCAGAAAGTTTGACCCGCGGCCAGAGAGCAGGATTCCCAGCCGGACCGGATCGCGGTTGGCGCTCTCCGGGGTGGGGCTCATGTGTACTGCACCCGGCGCTCACCCTTTACTACCCGCCCGACGACGAAGAACTTTTCCTCGGCTCGGTCTAACAGGCTTTTGGCTCGCGTGAACTTGGCCGCGGGGATCACCGCAATCAGTCCCAAGCCCATGTTGAAAGTGCGCATCATCTCTTCCTGCGAGACCTGGCCCAAGGCGCGCAGATGATCGAAAATCGGCAGCACCGGCCACGAGCCTATCTCCACCTGCGCCGCAGTGTTCCTGGGCAGTATGCGGGGCAGGTTCTCCGAGATGCCGCCGCCCGTGATGTGAGCCATCCCGGTGGTCAGCCCCGCCGCCACAAGCTTTTGAATTACCGATAGATAGCTGCGATGCGTCTTCATGAGCGCGGCGCCGGCCTTCTCCTTGATTGCGGTTACATATTGCGTGGGCTTATAGCCGGCCACCTCGAACAGCAGCTTGCGCGCGAGCGAGTAGCCGTTGGTGTGCAATCCGGTCGAGGGCAGCCCAATCAGCACGTCGCCCGCCTTGATGCCGGCGCCGGTCACCAACTTTTCTCGGTCAACCGCGCCCACAATAAACCCGGCCAGGTCGTACTCGCCGTCGGCATAAAAGCCCGGCATCTGCGCCGTCTCGCCGCCGATCAGCGCGCAGCCGTTGGCCTTGCAGGCCTCGGCCAACCCGGTCACCACGCTCTCAGTCACCTCCGGGTCCAGCCGGCCGGTGGCCAGGTAGTCCAGGAAGAACAGCGGCGTGGCGCCCTGCACGGCAATATCGTTCACGCAGTGATTCACCAGGTCAGCGCCTACTGTGTGATGCATCCCCAACTCGAAGGCCACCTTCAGCTTGGTGCCCACCCCGTCGGCTGAACTCACCAGGATGGGGCTCTTCCAGCGCTGCACGTCCAGCCGGAACAGCGCGCCAAAGCCGCCGATGCCGCCCAGAACATTGCGGTTGAAGGTCTTTTGCGCCAGGTACTTGATGCGCTCCTTGGCGCGGTTGCCACTGCCGATGTCCACACCGGCATCAGCGTAGGTGAGGGATTTGGATCTGGTTTCTTCTTGCACGGTGCGGGCTTTCTGCGGATGGAGTTCAAGCCGGCGCTGCTCGCCGGAAACCACGATTCTAGCAGGATTTCAGCGATGCGGCAGTGCATTACAAAAACCGCTCCCGCTCCTCGGCCGTGGGCAGGGGACAGCTCTGCAGCCGGCCCCGGATGCGATAACGCCAGCGGGCGATGAGCCGGTAGCCCAGGTCCCGCGCCGCACGAAAAACCCACCCCAACCCGGCAGCCACTGCTGGCCAGGGGCGGGGCAGTTCGCGCAGCAGTGCCAGAACCCCATCCGAGCGGACCAGCAGGCGTTCCGTCGGGCTGCCAAGGTCGCGGACAACGAGAAATGTGCTGGGATCGAACACCAGTTCTTGCGCGCCGATTCCGTGCCGCGCCAGTAATCCAGCGATCTTTGGCGACTCGTAAGGCGCAAAGCGCAGCCGGTCCCGCCGGTCGCGGGTAAGAAACCACCGCACCGAACGGTTGCAAAAGACGCAATGGCCATCAAAGATGACCAGCAGGCGGTCGCCGATCCCGTCCAATCCGTTCACACTCATC
>DASWZM010000156.1:0-2548 GCA_036404455.1 Occallatibacter sp.
ATTGTGGCGCCGCTGAAGGCGGCCGGCCGCTGTATTCCCAAGCTGATCACGCTGCAGTCGCCCTACCGGTACATCGTGTACCCGGTTGTGGATTACGCGCTGAACGTGGAACGCGAAAGCACTACCTGCAAGGTGTGCGTGCTGGTGCCGCAACTGGTGGTGCAGCATTGGTGGGAGGGCATGCTGCACAACCGCCGCTCCGATCTGCTGAAGATGCTCCTTCTGATGCGCGGCAACCGCCGCATCGTGGTCATCAATATTCCCTGGTATCTGGAAAACGACTGATCTGCGCCCGCGGCGAGTTCCGTGGCCTGCGGGTGAGGCCCGTGCTATCTTTCCGGCGAAATGGCCGTCCCAAGGAGGAAGGCCCGAGGGAACAGGCCTTTCGGGGGCCGGCCTGCCAGGGCATTTCACGGCTCGACGGGCTTCGTGAAAGGCGGGGGGAAAGGATAGTCTAGGAGGGTACCGGACACCAGCCGGAAAATGGCTGCCGCGGTTCAAAACCCGGCGGCGACAGGTTTGTGTGAGCAAGGTAGTGTTTGAGGAGAGTTTCAAGTTGAACAGGACGATCCTATTTCGAATTTCGGCCATGGTTGCGGTGGCGCTTGCGCCCCTGGCAGCCGCTGGCCAGGTAAACCCAGAGGCGGCGCCAGGTCCAGGTCAGGCCGCACCTTACAAGTACGAGGTATACGCGGGTGCTGCCTATTCCCGCTTCAGGCAGGCCACCGAGTCGTACAGCGGATTGCTGGGTGGAAAGGTGTCAGTGGCCCGCGATTGGGGAAAATATTTTCAACTCGTCGCATCGGGCGACTACTACACGGTGGGTACGGGCCACGCCAATCTGCCGAGTCCCGGCCACCCCACGATCTACTCGTTCATGGTGGGGCCGGGAGTCCACGCCAACCTCTACGGAAACCTCAGCGGTGAGGTATTCGCGGAACTGGGCGGGGAGCATACCGGGGGCGAAGGCATGACGCCCAGTATCGCCTTTGCAGGCGGCTTTGGCGGAGGCGCGACCTATGTATTGGGCCACAATTTGGCCGTGCGGCTTGCCGGCGACCGCGTCGGCGCATCGTTCTCATTGGCCAACAATACTCCGCAGCTCGCTTACTCGACGCACCTGACCTGGAACGCGCGCGTGACGCTCGGCGTGGTGTACCGGTTCTAAAGACAGGGACTAAGGGACTAATGGACTAATGGACTAATGGACTAATGGACTTCGGGACTACAGGACTGAGGGACCAGGAACCCCTATGGCAATTCCACAATAGCTGTACCCATCACCTCCGTACCCCATCCTTTTCGCGCTCTAATTTGTAGCGTCGGCCTCCCGGCCGGCTGTAACGCGGACGTCCCCGTCCGCGTTCGAGCGTACCCTATCCTTTTCACAGCCTCACCGTGAAAAGGGTGGGAGGCCACCATCGTTGGGTAAAGCATCTCTGGTTCTGGTCTAGTGGAGCCAGCGAACGCTGGAGGGCGTGCGCGGCGGCAAGGGCACGACGATGAAGCCTTCGCGCCAATGCCCCTGTTCGCGGTGCGGCGGATTGCCGACAATGCGCATGGCGGCAGGGTTGTGCTCTTCCAAAGCCAGGCCGGGCAGGCCGCCCACGATGGCCTGCAATTGGTCGTGGTTGGGCGGGCGGTTGGTGGTGAATGGAACGACCGCGCGTAGCGCTCCATACGCCTCGGCCAGGTCGCTGACGCGGGAACGGCGCTTGGCGGGCAGCGGTTTCAATTCCAGAGATTTCCAGGCGGCGTGAGGATAGCTTTCCACGAGCACGCGCTCAAGCGACGCTGCCGCGGGCTCCGGTGCATCGGGTTGCGGCCGGGTGCGAAGACGGCGCCAGCCGCGGCGGCACAGCGCATCGTAGACATCCATACAGAATTCAGCGAACGACCTGTAGGTGGCTGGCTTGACCATGCCGGGAAGGCCGGTTTTGGCGGGGGTGTTCAGTTGGCGCTCGCTGACGCGCGCGTGCTTGAGGCCGTTTTCGGCGGATTTCCATGCCTGGGGACCGTCGAGCATAAGAATGCGGATGTTGCGCACCGCGCAAAGGTGATTGAGGCGTCCGGCCAGAATTTCAGGATCGATTTCGGGGTCGATGGAACCTTGATCATGAGCGGCATCAAAGCCGGGGGGATCGAGAGTAATGATCTCGCAGGTGACGGGAGGGGCGGGCAGACGCGAAGCAGCGCGGCTGAGAACCACGACGCCGAGATCGGACCATCGACGGCAGGCGAGATCGACAGAGAGCACGGCCATATTTCTGAGGGTACGGCCGGACCGGGCCGTTGCGGCGCGAAGAATCCTGCGCGAAGGGACGAGTTTGCGTTGATTTGAGACTGCTGACCGAAATGGAACGGGCACGGGGCGAGCTCGGGCGCGGACCTCGGTACAATAAAGCGCACCTGGCCGAAGCCCGCGGCCGTGGTGCTGGACAACAGCGCACCCCATGCGCGAATGTGGATGGCATGAACCGCCGGGATTTTTGCCTCACTGCCGCTGCCGCCGTTGCTTCCGTCCGCGCATCCGCATCTGCTGCGTCGG
>DASWZM010000157.1:0-7017 GCA_036404455.1 Occallatibacter sp.
CGCCCTGGCGCAGGCCAACAGCGTGCAGCAGGAAGTGACCAAGCTTTTGCAGTAAGGGGCTTTTGCGGTAAGCGAAAGATTGCAGTAATTTCAAGACAACCCAGGGACGGGCGGCGGCAAAGGTTCAGCCTTTGCCGCCCATTTTTTTGAGAGCTGCAAGCTGCGCTCGTTCAGGGAATCAAGCGGTCAGCAGCCGTGCGCAGTCTCTTTTTACAAGCACAGTATGCTCATGATGCGCGGCGAGCGAGCGGTCCCTCGTGCGAATCGTCCAACCGTCCTTCAGGGTGGTTGTTCTCGAGGTTCCGATTGCAATGAGAGGTTCGATGGTGAAGATCAGTCCCTCTGTGAGCTGGTCGGAGCATCGCCGGTCAAAATCGTTCGGGATCGTGGGCCGCTCATGTATTGTTCTTCCGATCCCATGCCCGCCAAGACCATTAACGACGCAATATCCGGCTGCACTCACGGTTCTGTGGATTTGTCTACCGATGTCAAACGCACGGGAGCCGGGGCGTACCGCGGAGAGGCCTGCCCAAAACGCTTGCAATGCACAGTCCATGAGTTGCTTGCTCTGTTTGTCGATTGAGCCCACCGCCACAGTCTCGCAAGCATCCGCCATATAGCCGCCAAGTTCAATAGTTACGTCGAGCTTGACCAGGTCGCCGTTGACCAACCTGCGGTTACCGGGGACTCCATGCACGATTTCGTCGTTTACGCTGATGCAGCTATGACCGGGAAAGCCATAAACCAGCTTCGGCGCCGACCTCGCACCGAAGGTTCTCATCACTCCTGCCCCAACGTCATCGAGTTCCCGTGTGCTGACTCCGGGACGGACAGCGGCCTTCATCGCTTCGAGCACGGCACGCGTGACCTTTCCAGCCAATTCCATTCCTGCCAGGTCCTCTGGAGATTCAATCGACATGGGCGCCTCCAGAGTTATTCAAACATAGAATCGGCAATTTATTCCGGCATTCTCGTCGTCTGACTAGACGTGTTGGACGGCTTGGGCGAGGTGGCTGAGGCTGGACTTGGCGTCGCCGTAGAGCATGGTGGTGCAGGGCTTGAAGAAGAGCGGGTTTTCGAGGCCGGAGAAGCCACGGCCCTGTCCTCGCTTGAGGACGATGACGCTTTTGGCGCGGTCGACTTCGAGGATGGGCATGCCGGCGATGATGGATTTGGGATTGTCGCGGGCGTCGGGGTTGACGACGTCGTTGGCGCCGATGACCACGGCTACATCGGTCGAGGGGAACTCGGGATTGATCTGTTCCATTTCATACAACGAGGAGTAGGGGACGTTGGCTTCGGCGAGCAGGACGTTCATGTGGCCAGGCATGCGGCCGGCGACGGGGTGAATGGCGTATTTGACGGTGACGCCGCGGCCTTCGAGCAGCTCAGCCAGTTCGCGGACGGCGTGCTGGGCCTGGGCGGTGGCGAGTCCGTAGCCGGGAACGAAGACGACGCGGCTGGCGAAGGCCAGTTGCATGGCGGCGTCGTCGAGGGAGATCTCGCGCATGACGCCGCCGGCGTTGGAGGTGGCCTCGGCGATGACGGCGCCAAATCCGCCGAAGAGGACGTTGGTGATGGAGCGGTTCATGGCCTTGCACATGAGAACGGAGAGGATGAAGCCGGAGAAGCCGTCGAGGGTGCCGGCGATGATGAGGACGTTGTTTTGCAGGACGAAGCCGGTGGCGGCGGCGGCCAGGCCGGCGTAGGAGTTGAGCAGGGACATGACGACCGGCATGTCGGCCGAGCCGATGGGAATGACCAGCATGACGCCGAAGACAAAGGCCAGCCCGAGCATGGTGTAGAAGGCCGCGACGATCTCGGGGTGAATCCAGAAGTAGACGAAGCTGGAGACCATCGAAAGCGCGATCAGCAGATTGACGATGTTCTGGCCGCGGAACTGGATGGGCTTGCCGTGGATGATGCCCTGGAGCTTGCCGGCGGCGATGAGGGAGCCGGTGGTGGTGAGGGCGCCGAGCATGACCTCAAAGCCGAGCGCGCCGCGAGTGACCGCGGTCATCTCCGAGGCGTGGACGAGGAATTCGCCGACTCCGACCAGGGCCGCGGCCAGCGCGCCAAAGGCGTGGGAGAGCGCGGTCCGCTGGGGCATGGCGGTCATGGGGACCCAGATGGCCATCCACGCGCCGATGATGGAGCCGATGGAGAGGCCGGCGATGATCCAGATCCAGGTGACGATGTGGGCGCCGACGAGGGTGCCGACGATGGCGGCGAACATGCCGCCCTCGGCGAGAAACATGCCGCGGCGGGCGGTCTCAGGGTGGGACATGCCCCTGAGGGCGAGGACGAAGAGGATGGAGGCGATGAGGTAGGTGGCCTCCATGAAGTAAGTGGCCACGCTCATTTCGCCACCGCCTTCTGCGCGGGATCGGATTCGGGCTTGCGCTTGAGGAACATCTTCAACATGCGGTCGGTGATGCCGAAGCCGCCGACCACGTTGATGGTGGCGGTGGTGACGGCGACAAAGCCGAGGATGTGGGCAAAGAGGGGATAGTGAACGGCGCCGGCCAGCACCAGGGAGCCGATGAGCGAGATGCCGGAGATGGCGTTGGTGGCCGACATCAGGGGGGTGTGAAGGAGGGGCGGGACGCGGCTGATGACCTGGTAGCCGAGGAAGGCGGCCAGGGCGAAGACGTAAACGGAAGCGATGAGGACGGCGGGATTCATGTTTTTCTCAAGAGCGGCAAGTTAGCGAGTTAGCGGCGCTGCGCGCCTGTCAGCAAGTTAGCGGTGATAGCACGTTGGCGAGCCGGCAAGTGAGCTTGGGCCGGCTCCCAGGTCTCAAAATCGAGACCTGGGGCACCCGGCGAGTTAGCTTGTGCCGGTTCCGAACACCCGGAGTGTGAGGAGTTAGCCGGTTGCCGCAGTGACGGCTTCAAGCAGTTTGGCGACGCGGGGGTTCACGGGGCTGCCCTCGTGGGCCACGCAGGCGCCGGCGAGCACTTCGTCGGCGAGGTCGAGAGTGAGCTCGCCCTTTTTGACGATGAGGGCGAGGAAGTTGAGGATGTTGCGCGCGTAGAGTTGGCTGGCGTGGACGGGGACCTCGGCGGCCAGGTTGAGGGGCGCGAGAAGGGTGACGCCGCCGATGGTCTGGGTGACGCCGGGCTGGGTGAGTTCGCAGTTGCCGCCGGCAGGCGCGGCCAGGTCGACGAGGACCGAGCCGGGGCGCATGGCCTCGACGGCGGCACGGCGGATGAGGCGCGGGGCGGGGCGGCCGGGAACCTGGGCGGTGGTGACGATGACGTCGGATTGGGCGGCGGTGCGGGTGATGAGGTCGCGGCCGCGGTCGAGGGCTTCTTCAGTGAGTTCGGCGGCGTAACCGCCCCCGCCTTCGGTGCTGATGCCGCCGAGATCGACGTCGAGGAATTTGGCGCCGAGGGAGCGGACCTGCTCGCCGGCGGCGGCGCGGACGTCATAGGCCTGGACGACGGCGCCCAGGCGGCGGGCGGTGGCGATGGCCTGGAGGCCGGCGACGCCGGCTCCGATGACGAAGACGCGGGCCGGGGGAATGGTTCCGGCGGCGGTGATAAGCATGGGAAAGAGCCGCGGGAGGCGGTCGGCGGCGGCGATGACGGCCTTGTAGCCGGCTATGGTGGCCATTGAAGAGAGCGCGTCCATGGATTGGGCGCGGCTGATGCGGGGGACCAGCTCCAGGCTGAAGAGGGTGACCGGTCGGGCGATGGCGGCGGCGAGGGCCTGGGGTGCGTCGAGGGGTTTGAGGAAGCCGAGGACGACGGCGTGGGGTTTGAGGCGGGCCTGATCGGCAGCGCCGGGGGCGTTGACCAGCGGGAGGAGGTCGGCGTTGGCCAGGAGGTAGGCGCGGTCGGCGGTGACGGTTGCGCCGGCTTCGCTGTAGGCGGCGTCGGATGCGCCGGCGGAAACCCCCGCGCCGGACTCGACGGTGACGGAGATTCCCTGCGCGATGAGGGTCTTCAGGCTCTCCGGCAGGAGGGCGACACGGGTCTCGCCGGGGGCGGTTTCCTTGAGAATGACTAGAAGCAAAGTGCCTCCGCGATGGGTTGGGACGACGGGAATAGAGAGATGAAAGCCGCTTACGGTCTAGGAGGGTCCACCCATGATTATATGGATTATTCAGGAATTGGGCAGGGGGACCGTGTGATGCAGGACACGGGGGGACGGGTGGGAGCGGCGGCTGATTTGAGGATTCGTGCGGTCCGCCGTAGAATTTGGCCGTCGAACAAACTCGACGAGAGGAGCTCGAATGAGACCTGACCGTTCCCTGATTGCGTCTGTGGTGTTCCTGGCGATTGGACTGGGATTTCTCTTTGGATATTGCCACGGTACCGCGGGCTTGAGCGCCGCTATCCCGGTTTCGGGGGCGTCTTTCAATCTCTGTGTTACGACCACTGGACCAGGCGCGCTGGGTGGGTTCGCGCTGACGGTGCTGGGGGTGTTGTTGCTGCTGTGGGCGACACTGTGCGCTATTGTTGGGCAGGTGCGGCTGGTTTTTGCGGGACGAAAAAAGGTCGAGCAGGCGAAGGATGTGGCGGAAAAAGAGTGAGGTCGAGGGAGATCATCTGCAGTACGTCCGGCTTGTTTCAGCCAGAGAGAACTTACATTTCAAACATTTTCTCAATTGTCTTCATGGGCAGGAAGAGCCTGTCAGGCTGGTTCGGGAGCGGCATGAAGTCGTGTTTGAGGTAGAAGTCCCGCGCTCCAGCTTTGGCGTCTACGACGACGGCCCAGGAGGCGACCTGCCGAGAGCCGCGCCATGCTCGTTCCAGGGCATGCAACAGGAGGAACTCCCCTAAACCCAGACCATGCAGGGATTGGGCGACGGCCATGCGCCCGAGCAGCGTGACAGGAAGAGGGAAGTGCGGCAGCTTCTTCGACCGCTCCGGCGGCAGCTCCGCGGCTAGGATGGAATGCGCGGAAAGCGTGTAGTAGCCGGCGACGGATGCGCTGTCCGCGGTGAGAACGAAGACGGCGGCAAGATTGCGCTTCATATCCTGGCCAGCCTGCCGCTGAAGGTAGTTATCCAGCTCGGAGACTCCGCAGGAAAAGGGCGAACGATCATGATGCGAACCGAGCGGCTCGATTCTGTATTCGGCGGCGATGGTCTTCCGGGCCACTATCGACCCGCGCGTTGCTTATAGCGTTTCACCGCGGCCTTCATGCGGGTGCTGGGCTCAGGCGGGTTGAGCAAGGCCTGGACAAAGACATCGCGGTCCCGGTCTTCGAGGGTCCAACTGGCGTGCAGCTGAATGGTCTTGATGGCTGCCTCATCCGCATGTTGCACGATGAAATCGGAGATGGAGAGCCCCTTGAGACGAGCGGCTCGCTCAATGCGCTTTTTCTGTTCAGGAAGAAGACGAGCTTCCGTCCGTTCCGTGCGTAGGGCAAGTGCCATGAGATGAGCCTCCAGCATGTACGGAAAATTACCGTACATGACTCAACTATACACCGGCTGTCAAGCTGGTATCCGTCAAGATGCAGGCACGGCCATAACTTTCGCACATACAAATCTATTGATTCAGATGTTTGGATGGTTTGATGCACAGAATTGAGCGCGGGCAGACTCGATTGGACTCTGCCCGCGGAGTTCTTGGGGGTTATTTGGGAAGATCCTGCTTGCCGGTGACGGTGAAGGAGGCTTCGGATTTGGATTGCGTTTCCTGGGGTTGGGCGCCGCCGAGGGTGAGAGTGTATTTGCCGGGGAGGATGGCGCGATTGCCCTGGTCGTCGACGCTCGAAAGAGTGCGTGGATCGATGGGGATGGTGACGATGCGGCTTTGACCGGCGGGGACGGAGACGCGCTGAAAGCCGGCCAGGGAGTGGATGGGGCCATCGGGCTGCGGGGTCTTGAGATAGGCTTCGACGACTTCGTCGCCGTTGACCGGGCCGGTGTTGGAGACGGTGACGGTTGCGGTGAGGGCGTCGCCTGCTTTCAGGGTGTCGGCGGAGAGCTTGACGGGGCCGTAGGTGAAGGTGGTGTAGCTGAGGCCGTAGCCGAAGCCCCAGAGGGGTTTGCCGGAGAAATAGCGGTAGGTGCGGCCTTTGAAGCTGTAATCCGTGAAGGCTGGCAGGCCGTCGAGCGAGGCGTAGAAGGTGATGGGCAGGCGGCCGGCGGGATTGTTGAGGCCGGCGAGAGTGCGGGCGATGGCATCGCCGCCAGCGACGCCGGGATACCAGGCTTCAAGGATGGCGGCGGCGTGTTCATTGGCCCATTTGAGCGAGACGGCGCTGCCGCTCTGGAGAACGACGATGAGCGGCTTGTCGGTTGCCTCCAGGGCCTCAAGGAGCTTTTGCTGCGGCGCGGGCAGGTCGATGCTGGTGCGGTCGCCGCCGTCAAAGCCGTCGATCTTGATGCGCATCTCCTCGCCTTCAAGCTGCGGAGACAGGCCGACGAAGGCCACGACAACATCCGACTCTTTGGCGCGGGCGACGGCTTCGTCGATCTGGGCCTGGGCGGGCGCTTCCCACTTGAGGGTGAGTCCGCCGCCGGACTGGTCGCCGGCATGGGAGTACTCGAGGCGGAATTCGTGGGGGTTGGTATCGGTGAAGTCGACCGGAATCGACGGGGCCTTGGGGAATTGCATCATGGGCGGAGCAGTGGGCGAGGCTCCCGGCTCGGAATGGAAGTTGCCCATGCTCGAGAGGTCGCCACTCTGGCGCAGACTGCCTTCGGAGAGGAGCTTGTTGTCGAGGAAGAGGCGGTAGGATTCGACCGGAGAGTAGGGAAAGCTGTCGCCGGATTCGAGGGTGAAGACGTAATGCCCGGGGGCGGGGACGGTGAGCGAGCCGGACCAGCGGACGGAGTAGTTGGGTGTTTCGAGCTGGGGCACGGGCCTGGCGTTTTCCCAGTCGGTTTGGACGGCGGGTTCGGTGGTGGTGGCGACGGGGCGGCCGGTCCAGTCGGGAGTGGCGAAGAACTCGGTCTTCAGGCCTTGGCTGAGTTCGAATGCGGTGCGGGGAACAGGGACGCCAACGCCGGCAGCGAGGGTGGAACCCTGGGCGTAGAGGATGGGCGAGCTTTTG